>NZ_JAFREH010000040.1:0-1203 GCF_017377625.1 Faecalibacterium sp. Marseille-Q3530
TTGCGTAGTAATCCGTCAGCCTGTCCACCTCCGGACGTTGCGGCATGGAGAGGATGAACGCGCCGAGCATTGCGCAGTTGACGATGTTCATCTTGAAGCGGTCCGCTTTTTCAAACTCCGGTAGCCTGCGGATGATCTGCCGGTATTGCGGCTTTGCCTTTTTCGTGATGGCTCTTGCGGTGGCTGCATCATAGCCCAGCACAGCGGTCAGCTGCTTTTGAAAGGAGCCTGAAAACAGCACCCACATTCCCATAGGCATCCCGGCGTATTTCATTGCAGATACCTCCCGGCTTCCGTTTCCAGTGCCTGCCATACCGGGTAGGCTGCGCCATGTTCATCGAAAAATTTCTTAAGATCCCGGTTCAGCGCACTCATTTCGTCGATGGCGTTCATGGCATGGTCGGAGGCGCAGAGTTTTCCCAGCGAGGTGGCGCACATCAGCTTGAAAAAGCGCAGGCAGGTCTTGCGGTATTTCTCCCCTTCAAAGTCTGCATCCTCCTTGGGCAGAATGGTGTGCCCGGCATCTCGGATGGCGCGGTATCCCTCGATGTTGGCATCCAGCACACGGTTCAGGTACGCGGTATCGCCCCTGAGCTTTTTCAGGTCGCCGTCTGTCTTATAGCAGGCGAAGGCCGCAGGCATCACAAACGCGGCATGGCAGAGCAGATAGTCCTCCATGTTCGGCTCGTAAACGACCTTATATTTTGTGCCGTGGAAGATGCGCCCGATCAGCTGTTTATTGGAGATTGCACCCGGCAGCTGTCCGATGGTGATCTTTTTCAGGTCGATGGAGACAACCCGGTCAACCTCCCGATGCCCCGCAGAAAGCGCAAAGGCAAACAGGACGTTCTTTTCCGGAAGTGCCGCCGCCAATGCTTTTGTCTGTACGTTGTTGCCCACAAAAACGATGTTCTTCGTCCGGTTCGCCCGCAGCGTGTCCAGAACGGAATCCAGCTGTGTATAGCGCAGGACCACAAAGATCACATCGTACATTGCATCCGGTGCAAGTTCAGTCACCACCGGAATGCGGCTGACCGAGGTGCGGAGCGAAAATTTGTCCTTGATCCGCAGGCCGTTCTGCTTGATCTCCGCAGCCCAGTTTCCCCGCGCAAGCAGAGTGACATCCTTTCCGGCGCGCAGCAGATTTCTTGCCAGATTGCACCCCAGAACGCCTGCACCATATACCAGAATTTTCATAGCTTG
>NZ_JAFREH010000041.1:0-977 GCF_017377625.1 Faecalibacterium sp. Marseille-Q3530
CCGACAGACTGTGTCCCTCAAAATCCTGCGGACGGGAGAGGTTGAACATCTGAAACAGTTCTTCCAGAACCTCGTTGTCCAGCACATCCTGCCACATGGCGGGCAAATCAGCATAGTAGGTGACCTCATAATGCTCCGGGTCTGGCGTTTTGCCCCGACGATGCAGTTCCCGCATGGAAGCAAATCTTTCATCGAGGATTTTTTTGTCATGCCGCAGCTGCATCACCATATAAACATCGCACCCTGCGTTCAGAAACTTCTGCGGGATGTCCGTCATGGGTTCACCGTCAAAATTCTGGTTCCATTTTTGCTGCATCGTCCACCTCACAGTTCCGGTGCAGAACGTGCAGAGGATTTTGGCGCAGACGTATCACTTGCCAGTTCTGCCAGCTTTTCCAGTGTGGAAGGGCGATGGTCTGCGCTCAGTTCCTCGGCTTCCGCAACTTTATCCATGACGGCATCGTAGTCCTGCAACAGCCGCCGCCCCTTTTCCATGTGGTGAGTTTCCAGAATCTGCTCACGGGCTTCCTGAATAGTCAGTTCCGGGGCATCCAGCTGCCCACCGTCCATCACGGAATAATCGCTGTGGTAGAGTGTGTAGTCCCATCCATCCTCACAGGACTGGATGGCAAGATAGCCTTTGCCGCCCAGTTCCCATGCAGCCTGCTCGTCTTGTGTCTGAATTTCCGGGTAGAAGTCGGCATGGTTTCGTTCCATGACTTCGGCAAACTGGCAGATGTGGAACACATTGCCCAAACCGCCCATGTCAAAGTGATAATCATCCAGATGTTCCACCCGTGCCGTAAAACTGCGCCCATCCGGGTAATCCACCTGAATCACGCCGCCATCGGGAATGCGATAGAGGTCATCATAGTGGCTGTTGATGAGGCGAATATCCTTCGGCAGCGTTTCCGGCTCCCAGATGCGCCGTCTGCCGATGCCCGCCTGCGGGATGTTTTCGAGGATCTTTACGCTTT
>NZ_JAFREH010000042.1:0-956 GCF_017377625.1 Faecalibacterium sp. Marseille-Q3530
GTTATAAATTTATCATATATAACAAATCAGGATTTGAAAAGGCATATAAGCAATATAGCAACCACCAAGAATGAAATCACCTAGCAGGGTTTGGGGCAGGCACGCCCCAACAAGAAGCTGTCCCAAAGGGGCAGGAATTTTTCAAGAATTGAAAATTTGTGGCCACGGGACGATTCTTGCTCTCACGAAAACCCATATTTTTTGAAAAAACGCTTTCCGCAGCCAAAGGAGGATGCACCATGAAAAAAGAGATCGAAGCCTTTGTCAACGCAGCCAACGAGCAGGAGTTGGAAGCCGCATGGAACAACCTCTCGGCAGAGGAACAGCGAGTTTTCGAGCAACTCATGGAGGAAGACTCACCCGAAGATGCACTGGCATTTTTCGCCCAGCTGTATGACGATGCCCCAAAAGAGCAGACCAGCGAGACTGTGAGCATCTCCGAAAATGAAATCTATTTCAAGCGGAAGCCCTTGACCGAAGAGCAGAAGAAACACGGCTCTTATGTGGACGAGAACGGCAACCTCCATGTCAAGAACCTGTCCGCTTTCTGGATTCCGGAACTGACCACCACGGAGAAAGTCGGTCACACCACCTACACCGTGACCGGCAGCTATGAGGGCAAGGAATCCTTTTTGAAGAAGCTGGAGCGCATTGTTGCCAAGAACGCCCAGCAAAAATTTGAAGATGAGGGTGCAGACGAATGACAACTGCGCCCAATTCTGCTATACTTGACCCGGTAACCAATCCTGTACTGACAGTTGCTCCACAGAGTAAGGAGGACACAACAATGTCTGGAGCAACGAATAAGATCACCGCACTTTACTGCCGGCTGTCGCAAGAGGACGCACGGCTCGGCGAAAGCCTGTCCATTGAGAACCAGAAGGCTATTCTTCTGGAATACGCTAAGAAGAATCACTTTCCGAACCCGGTGTTCTTTGTGGACGATGGATATTCCG
>NZ_JAFREH010000043.1:0-912 GCF_017377625.1 Faecalibacterium sp. Marseille-Q3530
TGCTGGGTATCCGTAAAACAGTTTTCGAAAAATGACACGGCAACTGCCTGTCAGGATTGGTTACGGAGTACCCGGCTAGGCCGAGGAAGCATCAAGTCCCATGTCCGCACCGTTAAGGTGTTGGGTATGGGGCTTTTTGCATTTCAGGAACGTATACACCTCTGGAAAGGTGTAACACACTAGACTTTGTACCAAAGTCGTGTGCCAAGGGTGCTGCGCCCCTTTGGAATCCCTGCTTACATCGCCTGTGGGCGATGTGGATTCGCCGCACAGAAAGCTCTCACAAAAGGGCACACCCGGCTGTCTGCGGCGAGGAGAAGGCACTTCTGCGGAAGTGTAATAACCCACTATGACACTTTCATCCCTGTGGTCTGCAAAGTGTAGTGGGCTCTCCGAGGGGGAAACGGCTATATAGGGTGCGCTTCGGGCAAATCGCTGCGTACGTGCGTACCAATCTCTCGTACGCACGTACGCAGTAAAACGGCTAAAATCTCCTATATAGGGGTGTTCTTCTGGAAATCAATATGATATACTCAACTTAACCAACCATCAACTAATAGGAGGCGGTAATATTATGGGAAAAACTTTTGTGTGTAGCTTATGCCGTAATGGAATCATTGGCGGTGGTTTGTACATTGATGAACAGAGCATTACATATTCAACTCAAAAGCTCACAGTCAGTCCACTGTATCGCAACCTTGTATTGCCCATGAACGAGATAAGGGAGCTTTCATGGAGTCAGATGGTCGTTCCTGTTGCAGCAATTTCCATGAAAGATGGAGAATGTTATAAATTTATCATATATAACAAATCAGGATTTGAAAAGGCATATAAGCAATATAGCAACCACCAAGAATGAAATCACCTAGCAGGGTTTGGGGCAGGCACGCCCCAACAAGAAGCTGTCCCAAA
>NZ_JAFREH010000044.1:0-879 GCF_017377625.1 Faecalibacterium sp. Marseille-Q3530
AGCTGGGATTGTTTTTGAGCGTTTTCTTCCATGAGTTTTTCATCATTTCGGTCGCACGGCTCAAGGATTTGTAAACCTTCATAAACTCGTCCGGCACATGATAGCACCGGAATTCTTCTGTTTGTGGCGTGGGCATGGGAACGGGTTCCGCTTTTTCAGGCTCAAATTCAGCGCTGGCAGATTCCAACACTTCCAATGCCTCTGGATGCAGGATTTGAGCAAGGACATCTGAACGATGCTCGACACTTGCCTGCACAAGCTTGGACATTTCTTCGTTGGTGAACTTCACTTCACCGGAAAAGACTTTCTGCTTGATGCCGGGAGAGAGGTTGTCCGCAATGTCGATGCCTCGTGTATAGTGGCTGGCACGGAGAACAGAGGCACGGCTGACACCGTTTTCTTCTGCGATTCGGTCGCAGGTTTTCTTCCCGGAGTGGTGGTTATCATCGTGAGCACCACCACTTTTCTTTGCTAAAGTGTACTGATTGCCCCGAAAGATTTTTGCAGCCTTCTTCTCGGCTTCGTACTGCTTCCCAAGCAGATAGCGTTTCTGTTCGGGACTCAGGTTTCGCCGTCCCAACTGATTCCGGCAAATCCACGCAATGGCTTCTTCGCGGTTCTCAAATCGGAGCGGCATGGTAGAGAAATAAATCTCCGGGTGCTTCTGAAGAATCGCATAACGGTTGTGACCATCAACAAGGGTATTATTCCACACGATCAAAGGAGAGATCAGCTTGCCCTCTTTCAGGATATTTTCTTCAAGCTGCTTGTACTCATCGTCCGTCAGCGGCGGGATCTGATTCTGGAACTCCGGGTCGATTTTCAGATTGATCATACGCACAACTCCTTATCTCTCGTGATGTTGCGTCCGTTCGTCCT
>NZ_JAFREH010000045.1:0-845 GCF_017377625.1 Faecalibacterium sp. Marseille-Q3530
GGCATCACGGTCAAGAAAAGCCGTGGGCGGCTCAGCTACCTGCCAGCCGGAAGAAAGAAGTTTATCCGGGCGCACAGCCTCGGTGACAAGTTTGAGAAAGAACTCGTGCTTGCCACCTTGAAAGAAAATGCCAAGAGCCAGCCCATTATCCTCCACAGCAATCTTGAGGAAAAACCCGACCGAATCAAGAAGCTGGTGGACATTCAGGCAAAACTGAAGCAGGGCAAGGGCATCGGCTATGAGCGTTGGGCGAAGAAGCACAACCTCAAAGCCATGGCGCAGACCTTGATTCTTTTGCAGGAGAAAGGTCTGCTCAACGAGGACGCACTCGACCAGAGAATTGCAGAGCTTGACACCAAGTTCCATGAATCGCTGGCCGTAGTGAAAGACCTCGAAACCCGCATGGCAAACAACCAAACACTGCGCCGTTATGCTGCTTCCTACAAGCAGTACCGACCGCTCGCGCAGAAACGGAACGCTGCCAAATCCCCCGCAACCTTTGAAGAACAGCATCGTGCAGAGCTGACAGCATACCGGACAGCAGCAGCCTATCTCAAGGCAAACAACATCACTAAACTGCCAAGTCCGAACAAGCTGGAAGCGGAATACTGCGCTCTTGCTTCCGAAAAGGCCCAGTTCTATGAGCAGTACAAGGAAGCCAAGATCGAACTGCTCAAGCTGAAAGATGCAAAACAGAATGTTGCCCTGTTCTTCCGGGAGGACGAACGGACGCAACATCACGAGAGATAAGGAGTTGTGCGTATGATCAATCTGAAAATCGACCCGGAGTTCCAGAATCAGATCCCGCCGCTGACGGACGATGAGTACAAGCAGCTTGAAGAAAA
>NZ_JAFREH010000046.1:0-816 GCF_017377625.1 Faecalibacterium sp. Marseille-Q3530
AACCTGCGGCTGGATCACCTCCTTTCTAAGGAGTCAGGCAGGAAGGAAGCATCGAAGATGGTTTCTTCCTGGAACAGGTGACAGAGACAAGTAGAGTAGATATTGTTCGATTTTGAGGGCCCTGAAAGGGAACTCAAAGACGTACCTTGAAAACTGAATAATAACTGCGAAACAAAGATTATAGTAAGTTCTTTTTAAGAAATATTACAATTTCAAAAGGAAGGGTAACATAATCTTCGTTGGCAAGAGAGAATCAAGAGGATACCAAATGTTCTTAGAGAACGTTTGAAAGGTCAAGCGAACAAGGGCGCAGGGCGAATGCCTTGGCACTGGGAGCCGATGAAAGACGTGATAAGCTGCGATAAGCTTCGGGGAGCTGCAAATAAGCATTGATCCGGAGATTTCTGAATGAGGAAACTCACCTGGGTTCATACTCAGGTACGATCTACTGAACTTCAAAATAGGTAGATCGAGGGAACCGCCTGAACTGAAACATCTAAGTAGGGCGAGGAAGAGACATCAAACGAGATTCCGTAAGTAGTGGCGAGCGAACGCGGAAGAGGGCAAACCGGGAGTCGAAAGACTTCCGGGGTACGGACTGCTTTTAGGACTCAATCTGTTAACCGAACGGCATGGGAAGGCCGGTCAGAGAGTGTGAGAACCACGTAGGTGAAAACGGAAAGAGCTGCGCAAGTTCCAGAGTACGGCCAGACACGTGAAACCTGGTCGGAAGATGGGGGGACCACCCTCCAACCCTAAATACTACCCAGTGACCGATAGCGTATAGTACTGTGAAGGAAAGGTGAAAAGCACCCC
>NZ_JAFREH010000004.1:0-114317 GCF_017377625.1 Faecalibacterium sp. Marseille-Q3530
AGCGTTCGTCCTGAGCCAGGATCAAACTCTTTATAAATGATATTTATCACTTAAAAAGTGTTAAATCTTTTTCGCTCAGCACGCAATCGCTTGCGTCCTGTGTGAATTACTTTGTTTGGAATTGTTTTACGTGTTTTTCCAATACGAAAATAGGTTCCGTTACAAGTTTTTCGATATTGTTCAATTTTCAAGGTCCTGTCTCTCAACCTCAGCGGCTGACAGCTTAAACATTTTACCAGATTTGGTTTTGAATGTCAAGCATTTTTTTCAGAAGTTTTTGAATTTCTTGGAAGAACTCGTGGAACTTCGTACTTTTTCATCCGTTTTTGTTGAGATTTATCTGTCAGACGTCCGCCTGACAGTAATGTATTTTAGCACAGCCCCGGACAAAAAGCAAGCCCTTTTTTCAACTTTTTTCAAGAAAATCCAATTTTCTTACTCTTCCAGCAATTTTGCCCGCATCAGCTTGAGGAGCTTGCGCTCCCGCCGGGAGATCTGCACCTGGGTGGTGTGCAGGATCTTTGCCGTTTCGCTCTGGGTGCGGTTCGCATAAAAGCGCAGTCGGATGAGGCGCTGGTCTTCCTCCGGCAGCGTCCCCAGGACCTCTGCCAGACCGATCTTATCCGCCAGCGCCTCTTCGGGCGATTCTACCGGGATGTCGATCTGGCGGTCCGGTTCATCCCGATTCTCCGGCGTCAGGCTCATGACAGGCTGCGCTGCCTGAACGGCCAGTGTGATGTTCTCCACGCTCTCCCCCAGCTCTTCCGCCAGCTGCGAAAGCGTCGGCTCGGTGCCGCAGAGCTTCCGGTGATGCTCCCGCGCTGCGTTGATCCGCAGATTCAGTTCTTTCAGCGACCGGCTCACCTTGACCGTGCCCCCATCCCGGAACAGTTTTTTGATCTCGCCGAGGATGACCGGCACCGCGTAGGTAGAAAAGCAGACGCCGCGCTCCGGGTCAAAGGCATCGCAGGCTTTGACAAGCCCCATGCAGCCTGCGCTGTAAAGGTCGTCGTATTCGATGCCGCGCCCCCGGAAGCGTCCGGCGCAGGAATGCACCAGCCCCAGGTTCTGTTCGATAAATTCACTGCGCCGGGTCTTGTCCGTTACCATCGTATCCCCTCGTTTTCTTTTTTATGTAGAGGGCTTTTCCTCCAGTCGCTTGGTCAGGGTGACGCGGGTGCCGTGCCCCGGCGTGGAGCTGACCCGCACCTTATCCATAAAGCTCTGCATGACCGCGAAGCCAAGGCCGGACCGCTCTTCGGGGTTTCCGGTGGTGAACAGCGGCTCCATCGCCTTGGGGATATCCGGAATGCCGACGCCCCTGTCTGCCACCGTGATCTTCACCAGCCGCCCCGGATAGACCGCCAGCGTCATCACGATCGGGCCGACCCGGTCCGGGTAGGCGTGAACGATGCAGTTGGTGACCGCCTCGGACACGGCCGTCTTCAGGTCTGCCAGCTGGGGCACAGTAGGGTCGTACCGGGCCAGAAAGGCCGCCGCTGCGCCGCGGGCATAGGCCTCGTTGACGCTGAGAGAGTCAAATTGAATTTTTGTGGTGTTTTCCGCTTTCATCCTCATTCCTCCTGTTCTTCCCGGCCGGGCTCGTCCGCACACGGAATGCCCGCAAGCCGCAGCACACGGCGCAGCTGTTCCGGGGCGTGCTGGATGCGCAGGATCCCGCCGAGGCTCCGCGCACAGCGCTGCCGCCCCAGAATGAGCCCCACGCCGGACGAATCCATAAAGCCCACCCCGCCCAGATCCAGCACCAGCGTGTGGGGTGTGCGGGTGAGCAGCGCATCGTCCAATTGGATGCGAAGGTCCTGCGCGGCATCGTGGTCGATCTCGCCCGCCAGATAGGCATAGAGCAGATCGTCCGCCGCGCTGAAGGTCACAGTCGCCATGTTATCAACTCCTTGATGGCATAAAAAAGAGCCTGTACACAGCTTCAGTGTACAGGCTCTTCGGGGTAGATTTTAGAAAACGGTGTCGCTCAGCGGACTTCCAGCTTCTGTTCGGCTTCCAGCGCGATGGCTTCGCTGCCGCAGATCAGAAGACCGCGGCGGCTGTTGGCTCTGGCCAGACCGATGGCTTCGTCCAGGCTCGTGCAGCGCTCGGCGTCGAAGTGATACCGGGCCTTTTCCAGCAGGCGCTCGGTCAGGGCGTCGTCGATGCCCTGCGGCGTGACGAGGAACACCTTATCAAAGGGGCTGTCGCTCATGCCAGGCATGGACTGTTTGTCCTTCTTCTGCTCATCCGGGGTCAGGCCGGTCTCCAGCGCAGTGAAGAACGCCTCAGCGCCTTCTTCCTCGGTCAGGCCGATGACGGCGCTCAGATGGCGCACCTTGGCCATATTGAGGACGCGGAGCAGGGCCATGGCCTGCTGCGGGGTGCGGCAGGCGTCCAGAATGATGAGCGGGCGCTGCGACAGCACCCGGATGCTGCTGCGGTTCTCGACGGCAGCAAGGCCTTCGAGGATGGCTTCGTCCGGGATGTCGAGGCCCTTTTTGCAGAGGGCCAGCGCCGTCTCGACTGCAATGGCCGCGCTGCCCGCCGCATGACGGCCCAGAAAGGCCAGCGGCACGGTATAGCCGCCGTAATCCACCCTGCTCGTGAATTTCTCGGCTTCGAGGAAGGTGATGTCGTCCGGGTCCGGCACGACCAGTTCACAGTCCTCGCGGCCAGCCGCCACGATGAGCTCGCTCAACGCGGCCTTGGGCTGCTCCGGTGCGGTGACGCAGATGGCACCTTCCCGCATGACGCCCGCAGCCAGAGCCGCCGAGCGCTCCACCGAGCGGCTCACGCCGTCCGGGCCGATGGAGGTCACCACGCAGACCGGCATGTGGGAGAGCGCTTCGGCCAGACCGGCATCCGGCAGCTCCACCACAGCCAGCCTGCAGCCCGCAGCCCCAAAGCAGGCGGCTGCTGCGGCCAGCTCTGCCGCCGCGCGGGGCAGCGGCTTTGCACGGCTCAGCGTTTCCGCTGCGGCGCAGAGCAGGGCATCTGCCACCGGCTCGCCGTTGATGCGGACCCGCTGTTCCAGCGGCTCACAGCCTGCACGGTACAGGCCGGTGACGAAACCGGCAGCCCGAAGCACGGCTGCCGTCAGGGCGGCGGCAGCGGTCTTGCCCGCCGTGCCGGCCACGCCCACATAGGCCACCTGCTGCGCCGCTGCGGGCAGCGCCGCGCGCAGTTCTTCCGCCGGGGCGAACCCCTCCGGCAGAGCAGCAAAATATTGATTTGCCTGTTCGATGGTCATTGCGTCAATCCTCGTTTCGATGTTTATAGAGCAGGATGCACATCCGGATGAGCCCCAGCAGGATCAGCCCCACGATGAGGCCGGTCATCACGCCGGAAAAATCGATCCAGACGTCTGTCACCTGGCTGCTGCGCCCCGGCACGAACAGCTGGATGGTCTCATCGGTCAGCGCCGTGAGCAGGCCGCCCAGGATGGGCCACGAGACATGCTTGAGCACATGTTTGGTGTAGACCCGCAGGCAGAGCATGAACAGGAAGCCCTCCAGCAGATATTCCGAGAAGTGCGCCAGCTTGCGGATGATGTGCATCGTGAGATGGTTTGCCGCGCCGGGCATGCCCAGCTTGCGCAGGACCTTCTGCATGAAGTCCAGCACCCGTCCGCTGGCTCCCTCGGAGACAGCCGCCACCTGCATCGAGTTCGAGAAGATGAAGACGATGCAGCCGATGAGCGCAAAGGTAAAGATGACCCGCCAGGCGATGAGCCAGGGCGAGGTGCGATTTGATGTTTCTGCCATTGTATTTAACCCAGCGCCTGGATGCTCTGCTCGATGTTGGCCAGCTTATCCTGGCTCTTTGCGTGCTTTGCACGGATATCCTCGACCAGAGCCGCCGGGGCGCGCTCCACGAACTTAGGGTTGTTGAGCTGGTTTTCGAACATGGCCAGTTCCTTTTCGGCCTTGGCCTTTTCCTTGTTCAGGCGGGCCAGCTCCTTCTCGCGGTCGATGAGCTCCATCATGGGGATAAAGCCGCGGGCCGCGTGGGTGGAGACCTGCACCATGCCGTCGGTGCTGCCCTCGTACTTGGCGGTGAAGGTCACCTCGGTGGCAAAAGCGAACTTTGCCAGATAGACCTGTGCGTTCTGGAACGGGGTCGCGTCGGCGGTCTCGATGATCATGCTGGTCTTCTTGGCGGGGTGGACGTTCATCTCGGTGCGCATGGTACGCACCGCCTTGATGTAGTCCATGACCTTCTCAAAGGCTTCCTCTTCCTCCGGCCAGTTGTGGGCCTCGTCCACGGTCGGCCAGGCCTGGGTCATGATGGTCTCGGCAGAGCCGGGCAGCGCCTGATACAGCTCCTCGGTGACGAAGGGCATGAAGGGATGCAGCAGCTTGAGGGCCTTGTCCAGCACATACACCAGCACACGGCGGGCGGTGTCAGCCTGCTCGGCATCACCGGAATTCAGGCGGGGCTTTGCGATCTCGATGAACCAGTCGCAATAGACATCCCAGATGAAGCTGTTGATCTTGGCAGCGGCCAGACCCATCTCGTAGTGGTCGAGGTTGTCGGTCATGGCACCGGCCACCTGGTTCAGTTTGGTCAGGACCCACTTGTCGCTCATGTCCAGCCGGTCGTCGGCGGGCAGGCCCGGCTCAAAGTCTTCGGGCAGGTTCATCAGCACGAAGCGGGTGGCGTTCCACAGCTTGTTTGCAAAGTTGCGGGCAGCCTCCACCTTCTTCTCGCTGTAACGCATATCGTTGCCGGGGGTGGAGCCGTCCAGCAGCATGAAGCGCAGGGCGTCCGCGCCGTACTTGGCGATGACCTCCAGCGGGTCGATGCCGTTGCCCAGGCTCTTGGACATCTTGCGGCCCTGGCTGTCGCGGACGATGCCGTGGATGCAGACGGTGTCGAACGGTGCCTTGCCGGTATAGGCCAGACCGGAGAAGATCATGCGGCTGACCCAGAACCCGATGATGTCGTAGCCGGTGACGAGGGTGTTGGTGGGGTAGAAATACTTCAGGTCGGCGCTGTCCTCATCGGGCCAGCCCAGCGTGCTGAAGGGCCACAGCGCAGAGGAGAACCAGGTATCCAGAGTATCCGGGTCCTGGGTGAACTTGCTGCCGCCGCACTTGGGGCAGGTGCAGGGGGCGTCCTTGGCGACCACGGTCTCGCCGCAGTCATCGCAGTAATACGCCGGGATCTGGTGGCCCCACCACAGCTGGCGGCTGATGCACCAGTCGCGGGTGCCCTTCATCCAGTTCATATAGTTCTTGGTGAAGCGCTCCGGCACGAACTTGATCTCGCCCTTTTCCACGCTTTCGATGGCGGGCTTTGCCAGCGGCTCCATCTTGACGAACCATTGCTTGGAGACCATCGGCTCGATGGTGGAGTGGCAGCGGTAGCAGGTGCCGACCTCGTGCTTCAGAGGCTCGATCTCCTTCAGGAAGCCGCCCTCCTTCAGGTCGGCCAGAATGGCCTTGCGGGCTTCGAGGGTGGTCATACCGGCATACTTGCCGCAGTCCAGCACTTCCGGCTCGTTCACGGTGTTCTTGCCTGCGGCGAAGATGGCATCGGCCGCCGCCTTGTCGGCAGCGCCGGTCATGCGGCCGTCGTAGGTGAAGACGCGGACGATGGGCAGGTCATGGCGGAGGCCGACCTCAAAGTCGTTGGGGTCGTGGGCCGGGGTGATCTTGACGACACCGGTGCCCTTGGTCATGTCGGCGTGTTCGTCGCAGACGATGGGGATCTCCTTGTTCAGCAGCGGCAGGATGACATGGCAGCCGTGCAGGTGCGCATAGCGGGGGTCCTCACCGTTGATGGCGACGGCGGTATCGCCCAGCATGGTCTCCGGGCGGGTGGTAGCCAGCTCCAGCATCTCGCCGGTCTCCTTGACCGGGTAGAGCAGGTGCCAGAAGCTGCCGTCCTTCTCCTCATACTCGACCTCAGCGTCCGAGATGGAGGTGTTGCAGTGCGGGCACCAGTTGACCATGCGGTTGCCGCGGTAGATCAGCTGCTTGTCGTACAGGCGGACGAACACTTCCTTGACGGCATCCGAGCAGCCTTCGTCCATGGTGAAGCGTTCCCGCTGCCAGTCGCAGCTGGTGCCGAGCTTCTTCAGCTGGCTGACGATGCGGTTGCCGTACTTGGTCTTCCAATCCCAGGCGCGCTCCAAAAAGCCGTCGCGGCCGACCATCTCCTTGGTCAGGCCCTCGGCGCGCATGGCCTCCACGACCTTGGCCTCGGTGGCGATGGACGCATGGTCGGTGCCGGGCACCCACAGGGCAGCGTAGCCCTGCATCCGCTTGGTGCGGATGAGGACATCCTGCATGGTGTTATCCAGTGCATGGCCCATGTGCAGCTGGCCGGTCACGTTCGGCGGCGGCATCACGATGGTATAGGGTTTCTTGTCGGGGTCTGCTTCCGTGTGGAAGTAGCCGCCGTCCAGCCAGAACTGGTAGATGCGGTCTTCCACCTGGCTGGGGTCGTACTGTTTTGCGAGTTCTTTCATAGGGGTTCCTCCCAAACTGTTGATGACGTGGGACGAAAAAAGCCGTCCCACGGAACGTTCCATGGGACGGCTGTAAATCAATTACACCGCGGTACCACCCAAATTGCACAAAAAGCGCCTTGCATTTTTGTGCCCCTTGATGCCCCGATAACGTGGGACAGGCCCGGAGGCGACTACTGATTTCCCCGCCTCTGCTCAAAAGCGACAGCGCATCCCCGCACACTTACCGGCTTTCACCTGCCCCGGCTCTCTGGAAAGCTGCCTGCGATGCACACTCTTTTTCATTGCATTTATACAAAGAATATAGCCGTTTTTGGGCGTTTTGTCAATCTCTTTTTTCAGAAACCGATCTTGTTCATCCAGCTTTTGGTCAGCAGCGCCGCACGGTACAGCGTTGGAGAGCAGAGGAACAACCGGAACTTGATCCGGTCGGCCCGCGAGCCGCCCCCGCTTTTCAGCAGAGTCTTTGCCAGCGCGTTCATCCGGCCGCGCATCTCTGCGCACCACCGCCGCTGCGCCGGCTGCAGGTCCTTCCGCCTGTGGGCCTGCGCAAACACCAGCATCGACGTCTTGGCTGCTTCTATGGCAAGCCTGGTGAGCTGCTGCTCCTGCTCGAAGCAGGCCCGCTGGAAAATGCCTTCTGCCAGATTCATCGTTTTCTGGGGCGAATCGGTATGGATGATGCTGCCGCCCCGCTGCACATAAAAATACAGCGGCTTTGCTGCAATCGTGATCCGTTCACACTGCCAGTAGAACTGATGCGCCGTGTATTCATCCTCGTGGATCTTCCCCACCGGAAAGCGCACCGTTTCAAAGAGCTCCCGCCGGTACAGCCGGTTCCATGCCACTTTGAAGTGGCCCCGGTTCATCTGTTCCAGCGCCCCCACACGGTCGAGCACCTTGTCTTCCTCCAGACGATACGACGACGGAAGCGGTTCTCCGGCTTCCGTCACCAGCAGGTAATCGCAGACCGCGATCTGTGCCCCGTCCCGCCGGGCGTAGGTGAGCAGTGTCTCGTACATCTCCGGGGCGATGCTGTCATCGCTGTCCACAAAACCGATCCATTCCCCGCGCGCAGCCTCCACCCCGGTGTTCCGCGCAGCGGAAAGTCCGGCGTTCTTCTGGTGGATGACCCGGATGCGCGGGTCGCGCGCTGCTGCTTCCTCGCACAGCGCCGGGCAGTTGTCCGGGGAGCCGTCGTCTATGAGAAGGAGTTCAAAGTCCCGGAAGGTCTGCGCCAGAATGGAATCCACACATTTTTCGAGGTAGGCTTCCGTTTTATAGACCGGGACAATGATGCTGATGGTCGGTTCTGCCATAGACTGTCGCTCCTTTCATCGAATCGTTTTGCCGTTTTCCTCTTCAGGACTCCTGCAGCACCTCGGTGCGGAGCCGGGCGATGAGCCGTTCCATCAGGGCGACCCGGTTGAAGGGGGTCATCAGATAAAAGCCGTCGGCATAGGGCAGGGCCTCCCGCGCCATCTTCAGCGAGATGGCAAGGCCCAGCTCCTCGCCCTGAGCGCGGTCCAGCCCAGCAAACTGCCGGATGATGTCCTCCTCCACATGGATGCCGTTGATCTCGTTCTCCATGAAGATGGCGTTCCGCTGGCTGACCACCGGCATGATGCCCGCCAGGATCCTGGCCCGGCTGCCCAGCACCTCCCGCGCATGGCGGAGGTTCTCCACCGCCTGCCCGGACAGCACCGGCTGGGTCAGGAAGCCGGACATGCCGTGTTCCAGCTTCTCACCCGCCCGGCGCAGTTCCACTTCAAAGTTGCGGGCATTCAGGTTCAGCGCACCAAAGACGGTCATCGCCGACGGCATCTCGCGTCCCTCGCCTGCCAGCGAGACGATGTACTGCGCCAGCTTGCGGGAGTTGAACTGATAGACGTTCTTCACCTCGTCCCGCTCTGCCGTGGGGATGGGGTCGCCGGTGATGGCCAGCACCTCCCGCACCCCCTCGGCATACAGCCCCAGCAGCAGCGCCTTGGTGGCGTTCAGGTTGCGGTCCCGGCAGGTCATGTGGGGCAGGGTGCACATCCCCAGCTCCCGGTGCACCCGGCAGGCCACCAGTGAGGAATCCATCCGGGCCTGCGCGATGGGGCAGTCCGCAATGGTCAGCAGGTCTGCGCCCGCCGCCTGCAGCTTCCGTGCCCCCTCCAGATAAGCCGTCAGGTCTGCATTGCGGGGGGAGTCCAGCTCAATGGCAATGACCTTTTCGCCCGCGTTCAGCTTGCGCAGGAAGGCGTCCTCGTTTTCCACCAGTTTTGCCTCCGGTGTGGAAAATTCTTTCGTTCGCGCCGGAGCCGCCGTTTCGGGCAGGGCGTCCAGCGCAGCCCGCAGGGCCGCGATGTGGGCCGGTGTCGTGCCGCAGCAGCCGCCCAGAATGCGGACCACGCCGTCCGCCGCCAGCCCGCTCAGTTCCTGCGCAAAGTAGTCCGGCTTGCCCTGATACCGCACCTGCGTCCGGGTCACGACCGGGTAGCCCGCATTCGGCATCACCGACAGCGGCAGTGCACTGCTCAGGCTCCGGGCCAGCGTGCGCATCGCGCCGGGAGCCGACACACAGTTCAGGCCCACCGCATCCACGCAGCCGCTCTCGCTCATCCGGCGGACAAGGTCTTTGCAATACAGACCTTCGCGGGTGTAGCCGTCCGGCAGCACCGCAAACGAGACGAGCACAAAGGCGTCCGGCTCCGCGGCCTTGAGTGTGCGCACAGCCTCCAGAATGCCCGCATCCGAGCTCAGCGTCTCGAACAGGAAGTTCTTTGCCCCCAGCTTCCGGAACTGCTCGGCCACTGCCGTGTAGACCTGCGCCGCCGGGAGTGCTTCGGTCTCCGGAGCCGGGCCAAGGTCTGCAAACACGAAGGCACCGGCCGGTGCCGCTGCCGCCTCGGCCAGCTTCCAGCCCGCTTCGGCCAGCGCTTCCCAGCCCGGCGTATGCGCCGCCGCCATCCGGGGCAGGCCGAAGGTATTGGTCTTGATGGCATCCGCCCCGGCTTCCAGATATTCCCGGTGGACTGCCTGCACCCCGGCCGGGTCGGTCTGGTTCGCCCGTTCGCACTCAATGCCCGGTGCCGCTCTATAATAGGTACCCATGCCGCCATCGAACAGCAGCGGCCTGCGGGATAAGAATTCTCGAATATCGTTCATATAAAAGCCCCTTTTTCCTATTTCGCTTGCTTTTGTACAAAAATTCAGATATAATTTTGTTATAAGGGAGGTGTATTCTATGCCCAAGATCCGTTCCAGCGCAGACCTGCGCAACAACTACAACGATATTTCCACGTTCTGCCACACCTATGCCGAACCCGTGTTCATCACGAAAAACGGCAAGGGAGATCTGGCCGTGATGAGCATCGAGACCTACGAAGAGATGGTCGGCCGTTTTGAATTGTACGGCAAACTTCAGGAAGGCCTTGACGATGTCGCCGCCGGGCGGACGCGCCCACTGGAAGATGTTATTTCCGATCTGCGCAGCCGGAGGAATTTCCGATGAATTATTTCGTCCATGTAACCGACAAGGCCGACCAGGACTTGGGAGAGTCATTCGACTATATTGACCTTACTCTGAAAAATCCATTGGCTGCCGATGTTCTTGTCGATACCGCCGAAAAGAAGCTGGCACAGCTTTCCACTTTTCCCAAACGCTATCCCGTTGTCCGTGACCCATTTCTGGCCAGCCTTGGCATCCGGTTTGTGCCTGTGCAAAGCTACCTGGCCTTTTATCAGGTCGATGAAACTGCACAGACCGTCCATATCCTTCGGTTCCTTTACGGCAAAAGCAGTTGGGAATCCATCCTGAAGACCGATCTTGCACCTCATTGAACCCTCTCCCCGATCCTTCGGGGATTTTTTTCGTTCTCTCTTCAGTTTAATGAAGTTTTCGCCCTTGTCAAGCATTTTTTCGGCGCATGGGACGGTTTTTGCTTGCACCGGGGGCAATTTTGTGCTATCCTATGCGTAACTTTTATGGATGGGAGTGGAAGAACCATGCGCCATGCAGGCACACAGGAGATCGAAACGGAGCGGCTGATCTTGCGCCGCCTGACCCCGGAAGATGCCGGGATGATGTACACGAACTGGGCCAACGACCCACAGGTGACCAAATACCTGCGGTGGGAGCCGCACAAAAACGCCGAAGAGACCCGCGAACTGCTGACCGCATGGGCACTGCTCTACCCGAATGTAGATTACTATGAGTGGGGCATTGTGGAAAAGGCCACCGGGCAGGTGTTTGGGTCCATCGGTATTTTCACATCCAGTTCCGCCGAACCGGAGCGCGACCCCTGGCCCGGTTTCGACCACACGAACGGCGTGTGGGAAGTGGGCTACTGCATCGGCAGAGCGTGGTGGAACAAAGGGTTTACCACCGAAGCCCTCCGTGCAGTTGTAGAATACTGGTTCAAAAATACAGACAGTAACTGGCTGGCCTGCGCACACGCATTCGAGAACCCCGCCAGCGGCCGGGTACAGCAGAAGGCCGGCTTCGTCTACGACCATGATTCCGTATACCACAAATTCGACGGCACCCCGGTCCCCTGCAAGTGCTATGCTTTGACAAGAGAACATTACAACACCCTTGCCTGCCGGTAAGGGCAGCATTTTCTGCCCGTTTTTCGCAACATTTTGTTGAGTGAACGAGCAATTCAACAGAGAGGAACTATTTTGAGCGAACTTTACGATATTTTAGTCGAAACACCCCCGGCGAAGGTCATCCTTCTGGCACTGGATCAGGGCCTGTGGGACTGCGAGCGCAGCCTTGCCGAGCTGTCGGCCCTGTGCGAAGCCAACCACATGGAGGCCGTGGCTGAAGTGACCCAGAAGCGCCAGACCCCGGAGACCGGCATCGTGCTGGGCAGCGGCAAGCTGGAAGAAGCCCATCTCGCCGCCGAGGAGCTGGGTGCCGTGTGCGCCGTCTTTGACGGCGAGCTGACCGGCAGCCAGATCCGCAACATCTCCACCGCGCTGGGCGGGCTGGAAGTCATCGACCGCACCATGCTGATTTTGGAGATCTTCCGCAGCCGCGCTGTGACCAACGAAGGCAAACTGCAGACTGAACTGGCCCTGCTGCGCTACCGTCTGCCCCGCCTGCAGGGCATGGGCGAGAGCCTGAGCCGCCAGGGCGGCGGTGGCGGCGGCGGCGGCGGTGCCCGCCGCGGTGCCGGTGAGACCAAGCTGGAGCTGGACCGCCGCCACGTCCACGCCCGCATCGACGCATTGGCTGAGAAGCTGGCCGAGATGGAGAAGCGCCGGGGCGAGAGCCGGAAGGCCCGCGCCAAGACCGGGATGCCGGTGGTCAGTCTGGTGGGCTACACCAATGTGGGCAAATCCAGCCTGATGAACGCCCTGTGCGGCCCCAGCGTCGCCGAGGCCGACATGCTGTTCGCTACACTGGACCCCACCAGCCGGAAACTGGTGCTCCCCAGCGGCATGGCGGTGCTGCTGGTGGATACGGTCGGCTTCGTCTCCCGTCTGCCCCACAACCTGGTCGAGGCGTTCAAATCCACGCTGGAAGAAGCCGCCTGGTCGGACGTCATCGTCCGGGTGGCCGATGCTGGCGACGAACAGCGCGAAGAGCAGCTGGCCGTCACCGACGAAGTTCTGGACGGGCTGGACTGCGCCGACATCCCCCGCCTGACCGTCTACAACAAGTGCGACAAGCCCGGTGCCCTGTCCTTTGACCCGGATATCCTGCTGACCAGCGCCAAGACCGGCTATGGTCTGGACAAGCTGCTGCAAAAGCTGGATGAGACCCTCAGCGACCGGGTCCATACCCTCAAGGTCCTGCTCCCCTACGACAAACTCGGCCTCGCCGCCCCCATGCGGGAGCGCGGCAGCGTGCAGGTGGAGGAGTACCGGGAAGACGGCCTTTATCTGGAAGGCATCGTCAAGACCGAAGACCTCCACTGCTTCGAAGGGTATCTCGTCTGACGAACGGTTCTGTAGAAAGTAAAATAGGTACGGTCTGCCGGACCGTACGGACCGCAAAGCGCGGAGTTTTTGGCCGAAAGGCTGAAAACTCCGCGCTTTTTTCGTGTAATTGGAGGAGCCAAAGTGTGTCAGAATTGTAAAAGATAAAATATTTTAACTATTTTTCTTGACTTATCCAACGATTTGGGTATAATGGTCGTGTTCGCAAAAAAACTCAAATTATTTAGATAATCATTGAAACAATAAAGGAGAAACCTACCATGACGTTTGAAGAGATGAAGAAGATCGTTGTTGACACCCTGAACTGCGATGCCGACAAGGTGACCATGGAAGCCAGCCTGACCGAGGACCTCGAAGCCGACAGCCTGGACGCTGTGGAGCTGAACATGGCGCTGGAGGATGCCTGCGGCGTCTCCATCCCGGACGAGGAGCTGGCAAAGCTCAAGACCGTGGGCGACATCTACAACTACATCACCGCACACGTCTGAGGCTGAACGCTATGAACGATATCCGAGACCTGCTCCCCGGCCGGATGCGGGAGCGCACCTTTCAGCTGAAGGCCAAACGGGATGCCGGAGCCATCTGGCACGAACCGCAGTTCGTGGAGTGCAAGCAGTGCGGCCGCCGCGCCGCCCGCACCCTGTGGACGAAAAGCCTTTATGTCTGCCCCAACTGCGGCTATCACATGCCCATCGGCGGGTATTACCGGCTCAGCCTGGTGCTGGACCACGGCAGCTTCCGGGAGCTGGATGCAGATCTGGCCCCGCAGGATGTGCTGCATTTTCCGGAATATGAGGAAAAGCTGACCGCCGCCCAGAACAAGACCGGCCTGCGCGAAGCTGCTGTCACGGCAACGGGCCGCATCGGCGGGGTCGCCTGTGTGGCCGCCGTGCTGGACAGCCGGGTCTTCATGGGCAGCATGAGCACCGCTGTGGGCGATAAGATCACCCGCGCCGTAGAGTATGCCACCGCCAAGCGCCTGCCGCTGGTCATCTTTTCTGCCAGCGGCGGCGCCCGGATGCAGGAGGGCATCTTCAGCCTGATGCAGATGGCAAAGACCTCGGCCGCCATCCAGCGCTTTTCCGCCAAAGGCGGGCTGTACGTCAGTGTGCTGACCCACCCCACCACCGGCGGTGTGACGGCCAGCTTCGCCAGCTTGGGCGACATCATGCTGGCCGAGCCAGGCGCCCTCATCGGCTTTGCCGGGCCGCGCGTCATTGAACAGACCATCGGCGAAAAGCTGCCTGCCGGGTTCCAGCGCAGTGAATTTCAGATGGAGCATGGCTTTGTGGACCAGGTGGTGCCCCGCAGTCAGCTGCGGGATACCCTGATCCAGGTCTTGCAGCTCCATGCAGGAGGAAAACACGCATGATCAAAGAGATTTTAGAGCAGCTGGCCCCGCTGGATGCCCAGATCGCCGCGCTGAAAGGCAGCGGCAATGACATGGAGGCCATCACGGCCCATGCGTCCGAACTGGCCGAGCTGGCCGTGGAAGAGGACGAGATCCTGCGCTCCTGCGGCCCGCTGACCGCCGAGGACCGGGTCTTTCTGGCCCGGCACCCGGAGCGTCCCCACATCGACGAAACGGTCTCGGCTCTGTTCACCGATTTCTTCGAGCAGCGGGGCGACCGCCAGTGCAAGGAGGACAGCGCCATCCTGGGCGGCGTGGCCCGGTTCCATGGGCTGCCGGTGACCGTCATCGGCCACCGCAAGGGTTCCACGCTGGAAGAGAATCTGGCCTGCAACTTCGGGATGCCCGGCCCGGAAGGGTACCGCAAGGCCCTGCGTCTGATGAAGCAGGCTGAAAAGTTCGGCCGCCCCATCATCACCTTCATCGACACGCCGGGCGCATACCCCGGCAAGGATGCCGAGGAGCGCGGGCAGGGCGAAGCCATTGCGCGGAACCTGATGGAGATGAGCGGCCTGACCGTTCCGGTCATTGCCGTCGTCACCGGCGAGGGGTCTTCCGGCGGTGCACTGGCACTGGGCGTGGCCAACCACATCCTGATGCTGGAAAACGCCGTCTACTCGGTGCTCAGCCCGGAGGGCTTTGCCAGCATCCTGTGGAAGGATGCCTCCCGCAGCGGCGAAGCCTGCGAGATGATGAAGCTGACCGCGCAGGACCTGTACCACGACGGCATCGTGGAAGAAGTGATCCCGGAGCCGCTGGGCGGCGCACAGCGCGGCCATGCGGCCCTGTTTGAACACCTGGATACTGCTCTGCGCAACCACCTGCGGGAGCTGTGCCGCATGAATGGCCGGCAGCTGGCCGACCAGCGCTACAAAAAATACCGCCAGATCGGAGAAACGAGGAACGCATGAAGGGTTTGCAGCTGATCGCCACCGGCGGAGCACTGCCGGGCCGGACGGTCACAAACGAGGACTTGAGCCGCATGGTGGACACCAGCGATGAATGGATCACCAGCCGCACGGGCATCCGCACTCGGCACTGGTGTACAGATGAAGAATCGGCTGCAACGCTGGCCGTCCGGGCGGCAAAACAGGCATTGGAGCGCAGCGGCCTTGCCCCGGCGGACATTGCCTGCTGCATCTGCGCCACGCTGTCTGCGCCGGACGCCACCCCCAGTGTGGCCTGCCAGGTGCAGGCGGCGCTGGGCCTGCCCGAAGACCGGCCTGCGCTGGACGTCAACGCGGCCTGCTCCGGCTTCCTCTACGGCATGGGCGTGGCGCGGGGCCTGCTGGCAACACTGGGCGGGCAGTATGCGCTGGTCATCGGGTGCGAAGCACTTTCCCGCCTGATGGACCCGGCCGACCGCTCCACCTGTGTGCTGTTCGGAGATGGAGCCGGTGCCGCAGTCTTCCAGCTGGCGGACACCCCCTTTGCGCTCACGCTGGGCGCGCGCGGCAGCGATGTGCTCCACGCCGGCGGGCCGTCCCGCGCAGGCTCCGCACCCATCACGATGGATGGAAAGGCCGTCTTCCGTTTTGCCGTGGAGGCGCTACCCCACTGTCTGCACACCGTGCTGGACGAAACGCAGCGCACCCTCGACGATCTGTCGTGGGTGGTCTGCCATCAGGCCAACAGCCGCATCATCGACCACTGCGTCAAGGCGCTGCGGGCCGACCCGGCAAAGTTTTATAAGAACATGGACCGTCACGGCAACACCAGCGCCGCCAGCATCCCGGTCGCTCTCAACGAGCTGGCCGAAAGCGGGCAGCTGAAGCCCGGCCAGCTGCTGGCCTGCATCGGCTTCGGCGGCGGGCTGACCTGGGGCGGCGCGATTTTTCAATACAAAGAGTGCGTATGAAACTGTTGAATGAAATTTTAGGCACAAAATACCCCATCATCCAGGGCGGCATGGCCAACATCGCCACCGGCGAGTTTGCCGCTGCCTGCTCCAACGCAGGTGCGCTGGGCATCATCGGCGCAGGCGGCATGAACGCCGACACCCTGCGTGAGAACATCCGCCGCTGCAAGCAGCTGACGGACAAGCCCTTCGGCGTGAACATCATGCTGATGCACCCGCAGGCCGATGAATTTGCAAAGATCGTGGTGGAAGAGGGCGTGCAGGTGGTCACCACCGGCGCAGGCAATCCGGGCAAATATGTGCCCGCATGGAAAGCCGCCGGCATCAAGGTGATCCCCGTGGTCGCCGCCGCCGTTCTGGCAAAGCATCTGGAGCCGCTGGGCATTGACGCCGTGATCGCCGAAGGCACCGAAAGCGGCGGCCATGTGGGCGAAATGGCCACCATGGCGCTGGTCCCGCAGGTCGTGGACGCCGTCAATGTGCCCGTGATCGCAGCGGGCGGCATCGCCGACGGCCGTCAGCTGGCCGCCGCACTGGCACTGGGTGCCTGTGGTGTGCAGGTGGGCACCTGCCTGCTCGTGAGCGAGGAGTGCCCCATCCACGAAAACTATAAAGCGGCCCTGCTCAAGGCCAAGGACAGCGATACCATCGTGACGGGCCGCATCGGCGGCTCGCCGGTGCGTGTGCTGAAAAACCGGATGAGCCGGGAATATGTCCGGCAGGAAAAGGCCGGAGCCGACAGGATGGAGCTGGAAAAGTACACGCTGGGCAGTCTGCGCCGCGCCGTTTTTGAGGGCGACACCGCCACCGGCAGCCTGATGGCCGGTCAGGTAGCCGGTATGCTCCACGAGGTGCGCCCGGTGGCAGACATCCTCGACGACCTGTGGAACAGCGGGAGGCAGCGCATCGCCGCGCTGAACGAGGAATGCTGACCCTCGGCAAAAAGACTCTGTCCGTCCCCATCCTGCAGGGCGGCATGGGCGTAGGCGTTTCGCTGGGCGGGCTGGCCGGGGCCGTGGCGGCCTGCGGCGGCATGGGGTGCATCTCCACCGCCGATGCAGGCTACCGGGAACCGGATTTTGCCCGCGACCCGGTCCGCGCCAACCACCGCGCGCTGGCGGCAGAGATCCGAAAGGCCAAAGACCTCGCCAAGGGCGCTGGCATGGTGGCCATCAACGCGATGGTAGCCACGCAGGACTATGCCGCCGCCATCCGCACAGCGGTCGAAGCCGGTGTGGACGCCGTGGTGTCCGGTGCGGGTCTGCCGCTGGAACTGCCCGGCCTTGTGGATACGCCGGACGTGGCCATCGCCCCCATCGTATCCAGCGGCCGGGCGGCAAAGCTCATCCTGCGCCGCTGGGCCAAGGCCTTTGGCCGGACCGCCGACTTTGTGGTGATCGAAGGCTGCAAGGCGGGCGGGCACCTCGGCTTTTCGGAAGAAGAGCTTCTTGCCGGGGCCTGCCAGACACTGGACGACATCCTGCCGGAGGTCCTGGCCGAAGTCCGGCCCTATGAGGCACAGTTCGGCCACCCCATCCCGGTCTTCGTGGCGGGCGGCGTCTACACTGGTGCCGACATGGCCCATTTTACGAAGCTGGGGGCCGCAGGCGTCCAGCTGGCCACCCGCTTTATCCCAACGGTGGAGTGCGATGCTTCGCAGGGGTACAAGGACGTTCTGCTGAAGGCCCGCCCCGAAGATGTGCGCATCATCCACAGCCCGGTGGGGATGCCGGGCCGGGCACTGAACACGCCGCTGGTGCAGGCGCTGGCGGAGGGCCGACGCTTTCCGCCCCGGCACTGCGCCCGCTGCCTGAAGACCTGCGACCCCGCCTGTGTGCCCTACTGCATCACCCATGCACTGATCGAAGCGGTCAAGGGCAATGTGGAGGAAGGTCTTTTCTTCTGCGGGGACAATGTGGGCCGGCTGGACCGGATGTACACCGTCCGTGAACTGATGGACGAACTTGTGACCGAATGGAGGCAGAACGCATGAAACTTGCCGTGTTGTATGCCGGCCAGGGTGCGCAGCACCCCGGCATGGGCAAAGAATTTTATGAAGCATCGCCCGCTTTCCGGGCCGCATTCGACAGCGCCGTGCTGGATTTTGACCTGCACCGCGTCTGCTTCGAGGACCCGGACGGCGTTTTGGGGCAGACCCAATACACCCAGCCCTGCATGGTGGCCTTTGCCTGCGGCGTGACCGCAGTGCTGGCCGAAAAGGGCGTACAGCCCGCATACACCGCCGGGCTTTCCCTCGGCGAATATTCCGCGCTGGAAGCAGCCGGGGTGTTCACCGCGAAACAGGCCATCGAGCTGGCCGCCTACCGCGGCAAAGCCATGGCCGATGCCGCCAACGGCATCGACTGCGGCATGACCGCCGTGCTGAACCTGGACCGCGAGACCCTTGCGCAGTGCTGCGAACAGGCTTCGGCTCTGGGCTGTGTCCAGATCTGCAACTACAACTGTCCGGGTCAGCTGGTCATCGGCGGCGAAAAGGCTGCGGTGGAGCAGGCTGCCGCGCTGGCGAAAGCCGCCGGTGCCCGCCGCTGCATCCCGCTCAACGTGAGCGGCCCCTTCCATACCCGGCTCATGGCCCCCGCCGGGGACGCCCTCGCCCGCCGGTTCGAGACCGAATCCTTCGGCGAAATGCGCGTTCCGGTGCTGTTCAACTGCCTGGGCCGCGAAAAGGCTGCGGAGGACAGCATCCCGGCCCTGCTGGTCCGGCAGGTGCAGAGCAGCGTCTACATGGAAGATACCCTGCGCCGTCTGGGCGAGCTGGGCGTGGACCACATTCTGGAAGTCGGCCCCGGCAAGGCCCTGAGCGGTTTTGTGAAAAAGACTCTGCCCGGCGTCGAATGCGCTGCGGTGGAGACCCCGGAAGAACTGGACGCCGTGCTGGACGCATGGAAAAAGGAGACCGTATGAGCGAACAGACTCTGACCCGCGCCGCCGTCGTGACCGGCGGGAGCCGCGGCATCGGCCGCGCCGTCTGCACGGCACTGGCAAAACAGGGCGTGAACGTGGTGGTCAACTACTGCCACGGCGAAGCCGCTGCGTCCGAGACCGTCGCGCTGTGCAAAGCCGCAGGCACAGACGCCGTGGCCGTGCAGGCCGATGTTTCCACCGCCGCAGGCTGCAAGGCACTGTTTGACGCCGCCGCGGCCGCCTTTGGCCGGGTGGATATCCTGGTGAACAACGCGGGCATCACCCGCGACAACCTCATCCTCCGCCTGACCGAAGAGGACTTTGACGCCGTGCTGGACGCCAACCTCAAGGGTGCTTTCCTCTGCTGTAAGGAAGCCGCCCGCCGCATGGTGCGCCAGCGCTATGGCCGCATCGTGAACCTTTCCAGCGTTGTGGCGCTGCGGGGCAATGCCGGCCAGACCAACTATGCCGCCAGCAAGGCCGGCCTCATCGGCCTGACCAAGAGTCTGGCGCGGGAGCTGGCCAGCCGGAACGTCACGGTGAATGCCGTTGCGCCCGGCTTTATTGAGACCGATATGACCGCCGCTCTGCCGGAAGCCGTCCGCGCCGAAATGGCCAAAGGCATCCCGGCGGGCCGGGCCGGCAGCCCGGAGGATGTGGCGAACGTGGTGGCATTCTTCACCGCTGAACAAAGCAGCTATCTCACCGGGCAGGTGCTCTGTGTGGATGGCGGCATGGCAATGTAAAAGGAGAACTTTCGCATGGAAAAACGCAGAGTCGTGATCACCGGCCTTGGCACTGTGAACCCGCTGGGCAACAACGTTTCCGCAAGCTGGGATGCTGCCATGGCAGGCAAATGCGGTATCGGGCCCATCACCCAGTTCGATGCCAGCGAATTCAAGTGCAAGCTGGCGGGCGAAGTCAAGAACTTTGACCCGGAGACCGTCGTAGACAAAAAAGAAGCCCGCAAGATGGCCCGTTTCACCCTGCTGGCGCTGGCTGCGGCCGCCGAAGCCATTGCGGACAGCGGCCTGGACACCGAAGCGGAAGCCCGCCAGATCGGCGTCATCCTTTCCAGCGGCATCGGCGGTCTGCCCACCATCGAAGAGCAGCACACCCGCGGCGAGGAGAAAGGGATGGAGAAGGTCAGCCCCTACTTCGTCCCCATGTCCATCGCGAACATGGCCGCAGCGCAGATCGCCATCCGCTTCGGGCTGAAGGGGATGTGCACCTGCCCGGTGACTGCCTGTGCAGGCGGCACCAATGCCGTGGGCGATGCTTTCCACCGCATCCGTGATGGCTATGAGCCGGTCATGGTCTGCGGCGGTGCCGAAAGCTGCATCAGCCCGCTGGGCATCGGCGGCTTCACCAGCATGAAGGCACTTTCCACGGCTTCCGACCCGGATGCCGCCAGCCTGCCCTTCGACGCCCGCCGCGGCGGCTTCGTCATGGGCGAGGGCAGCGGTGTGCTGGTGCTGGAAGAACTGGAGCACGCGAAGGCGCGCGGTGCGCACATCTATGCCGAAGTGGTGGGCTACGGTGCCAACTGCGACGCCTACCACTTCACCGCACCGGCCCCCGGCGGCGCAGGTGCCATCGACTGCATGAAGCTGGCGCTGGCTGACGGTCAGGTCGCTCCGGAAGCCATCGACCACATCAACGCCCACGGCACCGGCACCCACATGAACGACAGCTGCGAGACCGCCGCCATCCATGCGGTGTTCGGTGCCCATGCCGGGGACATCGCCGTCGTTTCGACCAAGAGCATGACCGGCCACCTGCTGGGCGGTGCAGGCGGCGTGGAAGCCGTGTTCACCGCGCTGGCGCTGCGCGACCAGTTTGCGCCGCCCACCATCCACTACGAGCAGCCCGACCCGGAATGCGACCTGGATTACGTTCCCAACACCGGCCGCTCCATGAAGATGGAATACGCGCTCAGCAACAGTCTGGGCTTTGGCGGGCACAATGCCTGCCTCGTGTTCCGGAAATGGGAGGGCTAAGCCATGGCTGAACCCCGCATCGTGCGCGAAACGCCCCATGCCCTCACGGCAGAGCAGATCGCAGCCATTCTCCCGCACCGCTACCCCTTCGCCCTCGTGGACCGCATCCTGGACTACGAGCCGGGCCAGTGGGCCATCGGCCGCAAATGCGTGACCCGCAACGAAGAATTTTTCAACGGCCATTTCCCCGGTGCGCCCGTCATGCCCGGTGTCCTCATCCTCGAAGCACTGGCCCAGACCGGCGCTGTGGCGGCGCTCAGCCTGCCGGAGAATCAGGGCAAGCTCGCCCTTTTCGGCGGCATCAAAAACGCCCGCTTCCGCAAACAGGTCACACCCGGCGATGTGCTCACCCTCCACTGCGAGCTGGTGGAGCAGCACGGCCCGGTGGGCATCGGCAAAGCCTCGGCCTATGTGGACGGCAAGTGCGCCGCCACCGCAGAGCTGACCTTTGTGCTGACCGAAAAGGCAGACGCCTGACATCCGTTTTTTCAAGCGAATAAAATACGCAAAAACAGCAGCCGCCGGGAATCTCTTCCCGGCGGCTGCTGCTATTAGGAGGACCAAAAGCGATCCCTGGAAAAACTTAGTTCAGGATGGTCTGCTCGGTCTCGACATCGAAGACATGGACCTTGTGCGGATCGAAGGCGACTCTGACGGTGTCTCCGTTGCGAGCCTTGGAGGTGGGAGCCACACGAGCGGTCATCTTGTTGCCCTTGTACTCCAGGTACAGGTAGATCTCAGCGCCCATCATCTCGGAGACGTCGACCTGAGTTTCCAGGTGGCAGTCCGGATGCTTTGCCATAAATTCGGGCTCGTCGTCGATGTCCTCAGGACGGATGCCCATCTTGACCTTCTTGCCGACATAGGAGTCCAGCTTGCCGTCTGCCGTCTTCTCCTTGGGCAGGGGGATGGAATCGCCGCCCAGGTCGATGGCATACTGGTCACCATTCTTGGTCACGGTGCCGTCCAGGAAGTTCATCTGGGGGCTGCCGATGAAGCCTGCGACGAACATGTTGCAGGGCATGTCATACAGGTTCTGCGGGGTATCGACCTGCTGGATGATGCCGTCCTTCATAACGACGATGCGGTCGCCCATGGTCATAGCCTCGGTCTGGTCGTGGGTAACGTAGATGAAGGTGGTAGCCAGCTTCTTGTGCAGCTTGATGATCTCGGTGCGCATGCTGGTACGCAGCTTTGCATCCAGGTTGGACAGAGGCTCGTCCAGCAGGAAGACGGCCGGGTTACGGACCATTGCGCGGCCCAGAGCAACACGCTGGCGCTGGCCGCCGGACAGAGCCTTCGGCTTACGGTCGAGCAGGTGCTCGATCTCCAGGATCTTGGCAGCCTCGTGGACGCGGCGGTCGATCTCATCCTTCGGGGTCTTGCGCAGCTCCAGACCGAATGCGATGTTCTTGTAAACGGTCATGTGGGGATACAGAGCGTAGCTCTGGAACACCATGGCGATATCGCGGTCCTTCGGGGGGACGTCGTTGATCAGACGGCCGCCGATGTACATCTCGCCCTTGGAGATCTCCTCCAGGCCGGCGATCATGCGCAGGGTGGTGGACTTGCCGCAGCCAGAGGGGCCGACGAAGATGATGAATTCCTTATCCTGGATCTCCAGGTTGAAGTCGGTAACAGAAGGAGCGGTAGCGCCCGGATAGATCTTGTAAATGTGCTGGCAGCTAATCGAAGCCATAGGTCATTTGCCTCCATTATGTTTTATCAGGTTCGCACCGCTTCTTGACGAGGGGTGCTTTCGTTGTTATTATAATAGCAGATTATTTTGTGATATAAAATAGCATTTTATTGATTTGAGGTGTCAGATATTGATTTTTGATTGGAGCACCACCGCAGCGCTGGCCTCGGTGCAGGATGTCCAGCCCGAAAGCCCCCTCACGCTGGCGGGCGAAGGGCTGTGGGTGTGCCTGGTCTCCAGCGGAAAATGCACGGCTTCCCTGCCCGCTGCCGGGCCGTCCCCGGCGGGGTCGGCTCTCGTCCTGCCGCCCCAGAGTGTGTCTGCCGGCCATCTGATCCTGAGCCGCGCCCCGCTGGCCCTTGCCCCGGAGGGCGGCTGCCATCTGCTCTGCATCCAGCTCACCGGGCAGGCGGCGGCGCAGTTCCTCGCCGGGCTGACCGAGCTGCCCTTTCTGGCCCGCGGCGAGACCTGCCCTGCCGCCGCCGAACTGATGGGGCGGCTGGCCGCAGAGGCCGGAGCAGAGCTTCTCGGCACCCCGCACAGCCGTGCCGTCAGCCAGCTCGCCTTTGCACTGCTGTGTGAGCTGTCGGGGGCCGACAGCGCTGCGCCCTCCCTGCCGCCCCTCGTCACCGCCGCCATCGAGGACATCCGCCAGAACTACGCGGGCCTCTACGGCGTAGAAGAACTCAGCGAGCGGCTGGGCGTCTCGAAAAGCCACCTCGTCCGCACCTTCACGGCCGCAGTGGGGGTGCCGCCGGGGCGGTATCTGACCACCGTCCGCATCGAAGCGGCCATGCGTCTGCTCCTCCACCGGGAATACACGCTGGACGTCATCGCCAGCCTGTGCGGCTTTTCCGGGGCGAACTACCTCTGCCGCGTCTTCAAAAAAGAGACCGGCCACTCCCCCGCGCAGTGGCGGGCCATGGCCGGTCAGGCAGTGCGCCCCCTCTCGCCCGCCGAAAGCAAACGGGAGCAGGAACTCTATATCTAATGTACCGGGGCTGCTCTGCCCCGCTTTTTTATGCCCTTCCGGCCTTCCGCTTCAGCAGGAAGACGGTCAGCGCCAACGTGATGGCCTCCGAGACCGGGAACGCCGCCCAGACGCCGTTCATCCCGAACAGTGCGCTCAGCACCAGCGAACAGACCACGATGGCCACCATGCCGCGGCACAGCGAGGTGATGGAGGCCTCCGCCGGGCGGTTGACGGCTCCCAGATAACCCGCCGCCACGATGTTGCAGCCCGCGAAGAAGTACCCCACGAAGTAGATGCGCATCCCGCTGTGGGCAAACTCAGCCATGAGCGCGGAGTTCTCGCTGTTGAAGAGGGCCGTCAGCGCATCGGTATACCCGAACACGACGCCGTACAGCAGCGCCGCCAGCCCCAGCGCCGTGCCGCAGCCCAGCAGCAGGAGCTTTCTGGCCCCGGCCATCTCATTTTTGCCGTAGCACTGGCTCACCAGCGGCTGAGCGCCCTGCGCCACACCGTTGAAGATGGCCGTTGCCACCAGCGCAAAGTTCGCCACGACGCCATAGGCCGCCACAGCCACATTGCCCGCCAGGCGCAGCAGCAGGAAGTTGAAAACGGTGGTCGTCACGCCGGAGGAAAGCTCCCCGACAAAGCCGGAGATGCCCAGCTGGCAGCTCTGGGCCAGCAGCCTGACGGACGGTGCCTTGCGCACAAAGGTGATGGTGTTGCTCTTCTTTATAAAGTGCGCGCTGCATACGGCAATGCTCAATATCGGCGAGATGGCCGTTGCCAGCGCCGCACCGGGCAGACCCAGGCCCATCGGGAAGATGAAGATGTAGTCGAACACCACATTGAACAGACTGCCGCTCAGCGTCGCCACCATGGCCAGCGAGGGGTCGCCGTCGTTGCGGACGAAGGACGCCACCACATAGTTGCACATAAAGAAGGGGGTGAACATCAGGAAGATGCGGGCATAGTTCATGCCCAGCGCCACGATGTCCGCATCGCCGCCCATCAGCCGCAGCAGGCCGTCCGGGCGGAAGATGCCCACCAGCATGAACGGCACCGCCAGGATGCAGACGCTGAAAATGGCATTGGAGAAATAGTACTGCGCTCGCGCATCCCCCTGCGCCCGCAGGATGGCATAGCGGGTGGCCGCGCCCAGACCGATCATCGAGCCGAAGGCAAAGATGAGATTATAGATGGGCAGGCAGAGGTTCAGCAGGGTCACGCCGTCGGTGCCCGCCGCCTGCGCAATGAAATAGGTATCCGCCAGGATGTAGCACGACGTTCCCAGCAGGCCGAAAATGTTCTGGGAAACATATTTGAAAAACTGCTTTGTCAGGTTCATGAAGCGTCCTTTCTGTCCATTCTTACACTTGTTCGCCAGTTTAGCACAGTTTTACGCAAAATGTCAATCTCGTGCGGCAGACCGCTCCCACCGGAACGGTTGCTTTTCCCCCCGCCGCACGAGGGGAGTTTTCCCGGAGATGCGGCTCATATAAAGCTCCCGCCAGATTTCCCGTTGACGAATCGCTTTTACCGGGTGTATACTTGTACCCTATTTTGATGGAAAGGAGGGAGCCGCCATGCCGGAAAAGCCCCTGCTCTGCCTGGGCGAAACCTGGCTGGAACTGACCGCCGACACTCCGCCGGAGCTTGCCGGACAGTTTCAGGTGCAGGTCGGCGGCTGGGGGGCCGGACTCTGCCGCGCCTACACCCGCTGCGGCGGGCGGGCGGTGCTTCTCTCCCAGCTGGGGGCCGACCCCTTTGGCCGCAAGGCAGCGGCCCAGCTGGCGGCAGACGGTGTGGACTGCTCCCGCCTCTGCTTCACGGATGCAGCCCCCACCCCGGTGGTCTTCTCCGGCGCGGGCGAGACGCTCCCCTATCGCACCCGCTCCTCCGAGCTTTGTTATGCCCCGGAACAGCTGGACGCCGACACTTTCCGGGACGCCTTTGCGCTCTGCTTCTCCTCCGCCTGCCTGCTGGACTCCCCCGCCCGGATGACCCATCTCAAGGCCATCGCCGCCGCGCGGGATGTCGGCACCTTCGTCTGCTATGCGCCCCGGATGGCCGAGTCTGCGCCTTTCTGGCCGGACGCTGCTTTTCTGCGGGAAACGGCCCGCGCATTTTTTCCACAGGCGGACGTTTTGTTGTTGAAAAACAGCGACCTTTTTCCGCTGTTTGGCTCTCATGAGCTGCGCACGGCCCTGTTTGCCCTTTTTTCCGGCCATGTCCAGCTGATTTTTTATGCCGATTCGGAAAATGTTCATCTTTTTACACGGAGCGTACTGCTTTCTGCGGCAAAAAACGCCCTTACCGAGGCCGAACTGCTCCACCGGCTCTGCCGCCTGAACACCTGGCCGGACAAGCTGGCCGGCCTGCGGGAAAGCACGCTCCGCAAGCTCTTATTCTGAACTGCCTTTCATCTGCCCCCCGTACAACGCACAAGACCCCCGGCCTGCGCCGGGGGTCTTGTGCTGCATTCTGCCAAAAATGCAAAAAAAGGCAGCGCCGTGGAAAGGAGGAGAAAGCGGCGCTGCCTGTCGTATGAGAACTCCCAAACATTTGCGGTTGTCAGGAGATGGTTGGTAGTCTGCCCGCCGCATTGGCTATTGCCTCGCATCAGCGGGGGACAGTGTTTTTTCAAAGGGGGCCGCAGCATCGGTTTTCTGCCGAGATGTGCGGTTTTCATTGCCTGCATTGGCATCCTGCGGGAGGATCGTTCGTTCCTCCCTGACTGCACCCTTATTGTACCGGATAAAAATGGAGTTTCTTTGTGAGGTTTTTGAACAAATTGAAAATATAAAAATCAGCCGCTCCGGGCAAAGCAAAAACCGGAGCGGCTGATTTCGAAGGAGGTAATTAGGTAAACGAATCGGATCGGAGAACATCCAGACGCTCATCCGAGGGTGCAGGCCCCGGACGGGCGGTCAGGCAAAGAAGGAGATGACCAGTGCCACCAGGAAGCCCACACCGCCGACCAGCGTTTCCATGATGGTCCAGGTCTTGAGGGTGGTCTTTTCATCCATGCCCACAAGGCTCTTGACCAGCCAGAAGCCGGAGTCGTTGAAGTGAGAGCAGACGGTGGAGCCGCCTGCGATGGCAGCGGTGACACAGGCGAGGTACAGCGGGCTTAACTCGCTGATGCCAGGCATGGCGGAGATGATGCCGGCGGCCATGGTCATGGCAACGGTGGAAGAACCGACCGAGATGCGGACCAGAGCGGCTACGATGAAGGCGACCAGCACCAGCGGCAGGCTGGCGTTTGCCACAGCGTTGCCGATGACATCGCCCAGGCCGGAGTTCTGCAGCATGTAGCGCAGCACACCGCCGCAGGCAGTGACCAGCAGGATCATGCCGGTGGGCTCCAGAGATTTGGTCATGATCTTTTCCAGCTGGGCGTTGCTGTAACCGTGGCGGGTGCCCAGAAGATACATGGCAGCGATGGTGGCCAGCAGCAGAGCCATGAACGGCTCGCCGAGGAAGGCCAGGACCGGCTGGATGCCAGCCAGAGCGGGCACGACCTTGGCCACGGAGTTTGCGATGATGAGGACCAGCGGGATCAGGATGATGCCCACGATGGTACCGAACTTGGGCAGCTTGCTCTCGTCGATGTCATCCTGCTGCGCCACATGTTCGGGGACTTCGATCCTGTATTTCCTGCCGCAGATGGAACCCCAGATGGGGCCGGCGGCGATCATGGCGAAGATGCCGCAGAAGATGCCGATGAGGATGACCCAGCCCAGGTCCACGCCCAGCATGGTCGCCACCAGCACAGGGCCCGGCGTGGGGGGAATGAACGCATGACCGACCGCCAGACCGGCCAGCAGGGGGATGACGTAGTACAGAACGGAGCGCTTGGTGCGCTTTGCCAGCGAGAACGCCAGCGGGATGAGGATGATCAGACCGGCATCGAAGAAGACCGGCATGGCCACCACCAGACCGGTGATGCCCAGTGCCCACGCGGCTTTTTCGTCGCCGAACTTCCGCACCATGGTCACGGCCAGCGTCTGTGCGCCGCCAGATTCTTCCAGAATGGCACCGAACATGGAGCCAAGGCCCACCAGAAGGGCGATGCCTTTCAGGGTGTTGCCGATGCCCTCATTGACCGAGCCAACGATGTCGGACAGGGGCATCCCGGCCATCAGGCCGATACCAACGGCACCCACCAGAATGGAGATCATGGCGTGGACTTTGAATTTGATGATGAGAATGAGCAACAGGATCAGGCCTGCTACGGCAGCAAATACCAGCCGTGCCGCATCGGGAGTCGCAACTGCTGTCATAATAGTTCCTCCATTTTTTGATTTTTGGTTGCACTTATCCAAGCCGTCCGGAAAAACGCACCGGGCAGTTTCCTTTTTGTTATTTCTTCGGAGTGTTTTACTCCATGTAAGCGCCCTTCATGGGGCTGACGGCATGCTGCGAGTAGAGCTTCAGCAGGCCCTTGGTGTACTTGGGAGCCTTGGGCTTCCAGTTGGCGCGGCGCTCGGCCAGGATGGCGTCCATCTCTTCGGGGGTCTTCGGCTCGCCCTTCACGCCCACGATGGCCAGCTTGCGGTTATGCACGTCGATCTGGATCAGGTCGTCCGGCTCCACCAGTGCGATGGGGCCGCCCACCGCAGCCTCCGGGCTGACATGGCCGATGACCGGGCCGCGGCTTGCGCCGGAGAAGCGGCCGTCGGTGATGAGGGCCACGCTGGAAGCCAGCTTCGGGTCGGCGCAGATGGCCTCGCCGGTGTAGAACATCTCCGGCATACCGCTGCCGCGGGGGCCTTCGTAGCGGATGAAGATGGCGTCGCCGGGCTTCACCTCGCCGTGCAGGACAGCGGAGATGCACTCTTCCTCGCTGTCGTAGGGCTTGGCGCGCAGGGTGGCTTCAAACATGTTCTTGGGGCAGGCCGTGTGCTTGATGACGCAGCCTTCCGGAGCCAGGTTGCCCTTCAGGATGGCGATGCTGCCGTCGGTGCCCTTGGCGTTGTCAAAGCTGTGGATGATGTCCTCGCGGCTGACCGGGCGGGCAAAACCGGCGGTCTTTTCGGCCAGGATGGCGTCGCAGTGCTCATAGAAGCCGTTCTTCTTCAGCTCTTCGAGGTTCTCGCCCAGCGTCTTGCCGGTGACGGTCATCACGTCCAGATGCAGCATGGACTTGATCTCCTCCATCACGCGGGGCACACCGCCTGCATAGTAGAAGTACTGTGCGGGCCAGTCGCCGGAGGGACGGATGTTCAGCAGGTAGTGCGCACCCCGGTGCATCCGGTCAAAGGTGTCGGCGTCGATCTCGATGCCGAACTCATGCGCGACAGCGGGCAGGTGCATGGTCGCGTTGGTGGAGCCGGAGATGGCGGCGTGGACCATGATGGCGTTCTCAAAGCTCTCCTTCGTCACGATGTCCTTGGCGGTGATGCCCTTCTTGACCAGCTCCATCAGCTGCTTGCCGGCGTCGTAGGCAGCCTGCTTCAGCTCCGGGGCGGTGGCGGGCATCAGGGCGGTGCCCGGCAGCATCAGACCCAGTGCCTCGGCCATGACCTGCATGGTGGAGGCGGTGCCCATGAAGGAGCAGGCACCGCAGCTGGGGCAGGCGTTGTGCTTGTAGTAGTCCAGCTGGCTGTTGGGGATGACGCCGGTCTTTTCCCAGGCGTCAAACTTGCCGATCTGCTCCAGCGTCAGCAGCTCGTTGATGGCGCAGGCGGGGTCGTTGACCACATACTCTTTCGGCAGGGTGTGGGCCTCCATGACGCCGCCGGTGACGACGATGGCGCTCATGTCCTTCAGGCGGCCGATGCTCATCAGCATGGCGGGCACGGACTTGTCGCAGCTGGCGATGAACACGCCGCCGTCGTAGACGCTGGCGTTGGCCTGTGCTTCCACCAGATTCACGATGGCGTCCCGGTGGGGCAGCGAGTAGTTGATGCCGTCATGACCCTGTGCGATGCCGTCGCACATATCGGTGGCAAAATAGCGGGCAGCCTTGCCGCCGTTCTCGTTGACCGCCTGCACGGCCTCTCTGACGAATTGATCCAGATGAGCGCTGCCAGGGTGGCTGTCGCCGAAGGTGCTCTCCACCAGGATCTGGGGCTTGGAAAGGTCCTCGACCTTCCAGCCCATCCCCATCTTCAGCGGGTCGTTTTCAGGTGCCAGCGTGCGGACTTCCTGTGAACGAAGTTCCATAATCCTTACCTCCAAATATCGCTTGCTTTCGTCCTTTTTTCCGTAGAGCCTTTTGTGATTTCATTGTAAATCTGCGGACATCTTTTTGCAAGTTGTTTCCTATACGTCCTGCTATTTGTGCAAAAAATCTGGGATACATCATGCACTTTGCCCAATTTTGGGCGACTTTTTCGTAAAATCCACCCTCACAGCCGGTTTTTGCAAACTGCCGGGGCAAAAAGTCGTCAGATGACTTTGGATATAAAAATACCCTGCACGGTATTTCGCCGTGCAGGGCCGGTATCATTTGAGAAATCCCGCCATTCCAACTGTCCCGTCATCGGGATCTTCGCCGTCGTAGATCTTCTTGATATAGGTGCGGTTGAAGTTCAGGTGCATCACCATGGCCGACTTTGCCCCGATGGGGTCGTGCTTGGCGATGGCCTCCGCGATCATCCGGTGGGTCATGATGGTCTCGTCGATGAGCTTTTTGTGGGTGACGTTCACGAACATCATCACCGCCGTATCAATAATGGGGATCAGCTGCCCCACCACCAGATTCTTGCTGCTCTCGGCAATGCAGGTGTGGAAGGCGATGTCGTCTTCAATGTAGCGGTCGCCATTGTGGATCTTGGTCTCGACCCGCTCACACAGCCGCCGCAGCCGCTCAATGTCCTCGTCGGTCGCGTTCTGGGCCGCGATCTCCGCGATGCCCGGTTCCAGCAGCAGCCGCAGGTTGACCAGATCAAAGGCCAGCGCATTCTTATCCTGCACACTGCGCAGATTCAGCGGGTCCGAAAGCCCTTTCACCGTTGTGACCACATAGGTGCCGGAACCTTGCCGCACCTCCACGATGCCCTTGCTGGACAGCAGCTTGACCGCCTCCCGGATGGTGCTGCGCCCCACCCGGAACTTTTCCGCCAGCGCAAACTCGTTGGGCAGCTTCGCCCCCGGCTCCAGCGGGGTATCCAGAATATAATGGTAGATCTGGTCTTCGACCTGCTCAGCCAGCAGCTTGTTTTTTAAGTGTGAAAATTCGCTCATGGCTTCCTCCCCTTTTGTACCGCCTATGGGTCAGGGCCTCCCACTTTCGGCCCTTTCCATTGCAGCCGCCGCAGCCTTCCGGGCCTTTTTGCAGCGGTACATCTCCCGGTCGGCCTGGTCTTTCACGGCCAGCAGGTCCTCCCCCGAAATGGGTGCCGACCCCAGGGACACTCTGGGCAGACAATGCACGACCTCACGCCGCAGTGCCAGCCAACGCTCAAATTCCTGCGCGCACCAGGCCTCCCGGTCTGCGTTTTCCAGCAGCACACAGAACTCGTCGCCGCCGATGCGGTAACAGTAGCCGCAGTGGGCATAGGCTTTTTTGATGCAGTGGGCGATCTCGGCCAGGCAGACGTCTCCCTGTAAGTGGCCGTAGCGGTCGTTGACCTGCTTGAAGTCGTCCACATCGAACACCACCAGCACCCCGCCGCTGCGGCGCATCTCTGCGGTGCGGTTCAGGTAGCTGTCCTGGTTCAGCAGCCCGGTGAGGGCATCCAGCTGGTTCCACATCTCACTGCAATAAATAAAGTACAGCACCGACAGCAGGGTAACGCACAGCCATGTAACGTGGAGGCTCGGCAGAGCCACCTGAATGATGGTCTCGATGGTCAGAAAGAGCATCAGGGGGTAGATCAGCACCCGGCTGCGGTTCTGAAACTCCCGCGCCGTGACGATGGTGGACGCCGAAAGGTACACGATGGCCGCAAGGTACATCAGGATGTAAATGCAAAAGTAAGGCCCGCGGGAATAGACGTTGTCTTCGCTGACGGAGAATACCAGCCCGGCGGGGATGGACAGGGCAAGGAACAGCAGGTAGCACCCCTCGCAGCACACGGCCGCCCGGAACCAGAAGTTCACCATTTTCTTCCGGTCCATGACGTACACCAGGCAGAGGGACACCGCCGGGGAGAGGCCGAACCCCAGATAGTTGGACAGGATGTTCAGCCAGCGGTAGCCCGCCGGTGCGCCATCCACCGCCAGCGTCACAACCTCCAGCACCGAGATCCCCGCAATCAGCGCAAAGGCCAGAAAAAATCCCCGTTTTTGCTTTTTGTTCAGGGATTCGCTGAACTTTGTGAGGATGCACATGAAGCTCAGCACAAAAAGGTCAATGGCCGTCAAGACATAAAAATAACCGTTCATTGTAAGACATTTCACCTTTGGATTTCTGTAATCAAGGCACGTATATACTATTTTAGTATATCACGTTGCAGTGTCTTTCTCAACCAGACCCCGCGTTCTTTCACATTTTCGCGGCCAAAGGCCCCGGAATGCTTCATCGGCGGCTTTGCTTCCGTTGCTCCTGTCGGGACAGGGCACAGACCACTTCAATATGTTCGCTGTTCGGGAACATATCGACCGGGGTGAAGCCCTCGGCCCGGTAGCCTTTTTTCGTCAGCAGGGCCAGGTCACGGGCCATGGTCTCCGGGTTGCAGCTGACGTAGACCACCCGTCTGGGGGCCATGCGGGCGACGCTCTCGATGAACTGGGGCGTCGAGCCTTCGCGGGGCGGGTCCATGAAGATGACGTCGGCCCGCTCCCCGGCGGCAGCGGCTTCGCAGATCCAGGCCGTGGCGTCGGCGGCAAAGAACCGGGCGTTTTTGACGCCGTTGTGCTTCGCGTTGCCGATGGCGTCGCGCACTGCGTCCCGGTTGAGCTCCACGCCCACCACCTGCTTTGCCCGGTCGGCGGCGGTCAGGCCGATGGTGCCGATGCCGCAGTAGGCATCCAGCACGACCTCTCTGCCGGTCAGCTGGGCGGCCTCCACGGCCAGACCGTAGAGCACCGCCGTCTGCACCGGGTTCACCTGATAGAAGCTGCGGGGGCTGAGCGCGTAGGTCTTGCCGCAGAGTTCATCCAGAATGAACCCCTTGCCGTAGAGCACCTTTTCCTGCTCGCCCAGCACAACGCTGGTGCGGCGGGGGTTGTAGTTCTGCACGATGGTCGTCACGGGGACCTTCCGCTTTTCAGCCTCTGCCAGCAGGGCGCGGACAAAGTTCTTTGCGCCGGGCAGAATGGGCTGGGCCGTGACCAGTACCACCATCACCTGCCCGGTAGCTACACCACGGCGCAGCAGGCAGTGGCGGATCAAGCCGGTGCCCTGGTCTTCCCGGAAAGGCTGATAACGGCAGGCCGCTGCCGCCGCGCGGACAGCTTCCAGCACGGTATCCAGTACCTCGTCTTCCAGCAGGCAGCGCTCCACCGGCAGCACCTTATGGGTCCCGGCGGCATAGATGCCGGACACGAGTTTTCCACTCTGCCCGGCGGCAAAGGTCGAGATCACCTTATTCCGATAGTGGTAGGGCGTCTCCATCCCCCGGATGGGGTGCACCGGGCCGTATCTGCCCAGCAGGGCGCGGACTTTTTCCTCCTTCTGCTTCAGCTGGTCTGCATAGGGCAGTTCCAGCAGCGGGCAGCCGCCGCAGTTCTTTGCACGATTTTTACAGTTCATTTTACTCTCCTTTATCTCTGCTCCAGCTGCCCAATCAGCGGAGCCCTGTCGTTCCTCATTTACAAAAGCCTTTTCACCCAGCACAACTTGACCGGCCTGCCAATGGCTCTCCCTTCGGGAGAGCTGGCACGCGAAGCGTGACTGAGAGGGCTCACCCATATGGGTCATACAGATCGTATTCTTCGGCCTCGGCGTGCTTTTCTTCCAGCACGGCCATCGCCTGTTCCAGCTGGCTCTGGGAGCAGCCGCTCTCACTGACAAGGGCGCGGACGGCCTCGGCCAAGTCGCCGCCAAAAACGGTATCCAGCCGCTGGCGCATGGTCCAGACGCCGTAGGCGCGTTTCGTGAGGGTGGGCGTGTAGGTGTTGCGGTTCTGCTCCTTGCCGCTCTTCACCCAGCCCTTGTCTTCCAGCCGGTAGAGAAAATTCAGCACGGTGGTCGGCCGCCAGCCTTTTGCGGCCAACTTCTCTCCGATGTCCCGCCGGGAGGCGGGCTGTTTGCAGCTCCACACGGCCAGCAGCACCTGTTCTTCCGCCGCCGAAAGCGGTCTCAGACGGTCCGGGATGCCATACATTGCAGGGGTCGCCCTCCTTTTTGATTTTACGTTTGTCTCTGTTTGTTTGATTCTACCGAAAAGTCCCGCTTTTTTCAAGGGCAGAATTTTGGCCGCTCTGCCCTGTTTTGCGGCCCATTTTACATTTGTCTCTGTTTCTGTATTTGTCTCAAACACATTTGTGCGTTCCGTGCTTTCAGTGCACGGTCAGACGCGCATCTTTGTGCAAAGATGCTCTTGTTTTCGCACCCTCAAAACCATTATACTACGGACAAAACCAGAGCACAATGCCGCCGGAGATTCGGGCGGCGCGGAATCAGGAAAGGGAGAGTAACATTATGGCACGAGTTTACAATTTCAGCGCAGGCCCCAGCATGCTGCCCGAAAAGGTCCTGAAGCAGGCCCAGGCCGAACTGCTTGAATACGGCAGCAGCGGCCAGAGCGTGATGGAGATGAGCCACCGCAGCAAGTGGTTCGATGCCATCATCACCGAGACCGAGGCCACGCTGCGCCGGGTGATGAACATCCCCGACAACTACAAGGTCGGCTTCTTCCAGGGCGGTGCGACCCAGCAGTTTGCCATGGTGCCGCTGAACTTCATGACCACCGGCAAGGCCGACTACCTTGTCACCGGCAACTTCTCGAATCTGGCCGCCAAGGAAGCCGCCAAGTTCGGCGAAGCCAACATCGTGGCCTCCAGCAAGGACAAAAACTTCACCTACATCCCGGATGTGAACGCCATCGCCTACGACAAGGATGCCAGCTACATCCACATCTGCCAGAACAACACCATCTTCGGCACCCAGTACGTCGAAGTCCCGCAGGTGGAGGGCATCCCGCTGGTGGCGGACATGAGCTCGATGATCCTTTCCAAGCCCGTGGACGTGACGAAGTACGGCTGCATCTACTTCGGTGTGCAGAAGAACGTTGCCCCCGCCGGCATGGCCATCGCCATCGTCCGGGACGACCTGCTGGGCCACGCTGCCGACACCGTGCCCACCATGATGAACTACACCACCCTGCTGGCCAAGGACAGCATGTACAACACACCCCCCTGCTGGTGCATCTACATGACCGGTCTGGTGCTTCAGTACCTCGAAAACGACATCGGCGGTCTGGCCAACATGCAGAAGATCAACGAAGCCAAGGCCAAGGTGCTGTACGATTACCTCGATGGGCAGGACTTCTTCACCAACCCCGTCGAGCACCGCTACCGCAGCACGATGAACGTCACCTTCACCAGCCCCAACGCCGATCTGGACAAAAAGTTCTGTGCCGAGGCTGCAGAGGCAGGCTTCGTCAACCTGAAGGGCCACCGCCTCGTCGGCGGAATGCGCGCCTCCATCTACAACGCCATGCCCGCCGAGGGCGTTGACAAGCTGGTCGATTTCATGGAGCAGTTCCGGAAGGAGAATGCGTAATGTTTACCATCAAAACCTTGAACGCCATCAGCCCGGTGGGCCTGGCGAAGCTGAACAAAAACCTTTTTGACGTCTCGGTGGGTGCCGACGCGCCGGACGGAATCCTCGTCCGTAGCGCCGACCTGCTGAACACCACCTTCAACGAGAATCTGCTGGCCATTGCCCGCGCCGGTGCCGGTGTGAACAACATCCCGCTGGACCGCTGCAGCGAGCAGGGCATCGTGGTCTTCAACACCCCCGGTGCCAACGCCAACGCCGTGGCTGAGCTGGTCATCGGGATGCTCATTGCCGGCAGCCGCAATGTGGCCGCCGCCGCCCAGTGGACGCAGGGCCTTGCGGGCGACCCTGCTCTGGCCAAGAGCGTGGAAAAGGGCAAAAAGCAGTTCGTGGGCAACGAGATCAAGGGCAAGACGCTGGGCGTCATCGGTCTGGGTGCCATCGGCTCCCGCGTGGCCAACTGCGCCATTGCGCTGGGCATGGAGGTCTACGGCTACGACCCCTACATCTCCATTGATGCCGCCTGGAACCTGAGCAGCCAGGTCCACCACTGCGTGAACCTGAACGACATGCTCCCCCTGTGCGACTACATCACCATCCATGTGCCCTATCTGCCCACCACCAAGGACACCATCAACGCCCAGACGCTGTCCCTGTGCAAGGACGGCGTGAAGATCCTGAACTACGCCCGCGGCGAACTGGTGAACACCCCCGCCCTGCTGGAGGCGTTGGAGAACGGCCGGGTCTCCGGCTACATGACCGACTTCCCCGCCGAAGCGCTGCTGGGCAGGCCGGGCGTCATCTGCACCCCGCATCTGGGCGCTTCCACCCCGGAAGCCGAAGACAACTGCGCCGTCATGGCCGCGCAGGAGATCAGCGATTACCTCAAGAACGGCAACATCACCCACTCGGTGAACCTGCCGGAGGTCGTCCAGCCCCGTGCAGGCGGCAGGCGCATCTGCATCATCCACAAGAACGAGCCTGGCATGATCAGCCAGATCACAGCGCTGACCACCGAGGCCGGTCTGAACATCGAAAACATGGTCAATAAGAGCAAAAAGAACATGGCCTATACCATGCTGGATGCCACCGGTGCCGTGAACGCGGCTCTGGCCGACAAGCTGGCGGCGATCCCCGCTGTCATCCGAGTGCGCATCCTGTAATTTTCTGCCATTCTCCATTTCCTATATTCCTGATCGCTGCATCCGCAGCCCAAAAAGCCTGAGGCCTTTTCTGCAAGGTCTCAGGCTTTTTGGGCTCTATTCTCCCGCAAAGAGGACGGTGCGGCCGTCCTCCTGCGCCGTCTGCATCGCAAAGCGGACGGCATCCCGCCCGGCCATCGGGTCCACGATGCCCAGCGTGATGCGCCGGTCCTGCTCCTCCCACCAGCGGCCCGGCACACCGGCCAGCTTCGTTTTCACGGTCTGGCAGCCGCCGGGCAGCAGATCCGGCAGAGAAAGCGCCAGCGGCTGGGCCTCCACGGTCGTGCCGTCCGCCTCCTCCACATAGACGTTTACGGGCCAGTCCCAGTAAAACGGGGCCGTGCCATCGTTCGTAAAAGTCAGGGTCAGCACCGTGCCGCCCGTCACCCGCCGCAGCGACGCTTCCGTGACCCGCAGCCGGTAGCCGAGAGCGGCCAATACGGCATCATACCCCTCCCGGAAAGCGGTCTCCGCCGTCTTCGGCCCCAGAAAGCTCATGTGCGACTGCCGGATGAGGGAAACGGTCCGGCTCAGGTCGGTGGTGAGCAGCTGCTCCATCGAAAGTCGGCTGGTCAGCTCCCCGCCGATGGGGGCCGTCTGCCAGGCGTCCGGCATGGGGACCAGCCCCTCCGGGTCGCCCTCATACCAGCCGCCGCAGGCGATCCAGCCCAGCCACTCTTCGGTGTCTTCGGGCAAGCCGGTCATGTCGTTGTAAAGGCCGAGCCCGTGTTCGGCCGCGAACCGGAAGGGCCGCCGCATCAGCAGCGCAGCCTGCGGGAATGCCTCCCGGTAAAGCGCCGCATAGCGGTCCCGGACAGCCTCATCGGGCATGGAGGGAAGCCCCTCCCCGGACTTGACGTGCCACTCGCCCCAGTGGCCGAGGCTCCCCAGCTCCACATAGCTGACGAAACCGTCGGCCCCCAGCCGCTCCCCCACCGCCCGCAGCAGCCGCTCGTGGGCGGCAAAAAACACAGGGTCGGTATAGTCCGGCGCATAGCCCTTTCCGTAGGCGATGTCGTACCAGCGGCCGGTGCCGGTCTGTTCATAGAGCCAGTCCGGGATGTCGAGATGTGCTTCGTCCCCCGGCTCGTCGCAGGAGATGCGCAGCACCAGATGGACACCCTGCGCCCGCAGTTCCGCCAGATGGCAGGTCTGCTCGATGGCCTCCCAGGCGTAGGCCCCCTCTTCGGGTTCCAGCTGCCGCCAGGTCAGGCCCAGATAGCGCAGGGTGGCACCCTCGGTGCCGCTGTCCAGCACACCAGGCGCATAGCCGATCTGCGCATTGGGGAAGGCGCTCTCGTCCGGCAGATAGGTCACGGTCCGCTTCCGCCCCGCCCAGACCAGGCACCCGGCCAGCAGCAGGCAGGCGGCCGCCGCAGCGGTGTGCCGCTTAGCCATGGTATTCTCCGTTGTACTGGATCATGGTTACGTCCTCCACGCCCTCGATCTCCTGCAACCGGTCGGTAACATCCCGGACATCGTCCCTGCAGCAGACCTCCACCGCCATCTCGACCGCCTCGCCCCGAAGCGTCTTCGATTTGACCGCGTACCGGTTCCGCCCCAGGGCACGGACGATTTCATCCCCCGGCTTTTCGCCCTGATAGTGCAGCACCGCCACATAGATGCGGCCTGCCGTCTGCCAGCGGGAGAGCAGGGCGAGGACCCCGATCATCACCGCAGACGCCGACGCGGCCAGCAGGTACATCCCCGCGCCGGTGGTGATGCCCGCCGTGATGGCCCAGAACAGATACAGCAGATCCAGCGGGTCCTTGACCGCCGTGCGGAACCGCACGATGGACAGTGCGCCCACCATGCCCAGTGAGATGACCACATTGGAGCTGATGGCCAGCGTGACCATGCAGGTGAGCACCGACATGCCCACCAGCGTCATTGCAAAACTGCGGGAAAAGAGGACCCCCGCATAGAACCGCTGGTAGACCCAGTAGATGAGCGCCCCCAGCAGCACAGCCGCCAGCAGAGCCGCCGCCATCTGCGGGACATTGTAGGGACTGAAATTTTCCAGCACCGATTTTTTGATGAAATCCTTCACACTCATAGCGTTGTTCCTTTCGCATTGGTTCAGCCCTGCCAGCCGGAACTGCCGTGGCAGTAGGCCGTTTTGTCGCAGCAGAGCACATATTTGGACACGGCCGTCCACTCCTGCGCTTTGGGCGGCAGCAGCTCCCGGAGGGTCTGGGGCAGAAATTCCGTAAACTTCACCTCCATCACCAGGGTGCCGGGGTCCAGCACCGGCAGGGTGGGCAGGTGCGGGTCGAACAGGTCCCAGCCGCCCACTGCCGCCCGGACGTCCCGGTCAAAGGTGATGCGCACCGTTCCCTCCTTCTGCACCCACGGTTCCCGCTCGTAGTCCACGACCACGCGGGGCCGCAGCAGGTTGGAGACGCACTCGAAGTAAAACTCCCGGCAGAGCGGCTGCGGCGAAGCGAGCAGGAAGCCGTAGTCCCCGCTCAGAAGTTTCTCCAGCTCCGCACGAGTGAGGGCGGCCTCCTCTTTGCAGATCCAGCTGCCCACTTTTTTCTTCCGCTCCAGCCGGATGACGGCATCGCTGCCGTTGTAGATGCGGATGCGGTATTTTTTGCGGGCCAGGATGCCCGCATCCTTTTCGGCATAGGCGGAGTTCCAGCAGTCGTCAAAATAAAGGCTCCGGATGAGATACCCGCCCGGCCCGGCGTGGGCGTCCCGCTGCAAAAGCGGCGCGAGCCGCAGCTCCAGCACCGCCTTTTCGCCGTACGAGATGCGGTACTTCAGCTCATGGCGGTAGCGTTCGCCGGTGCGGGTGCGCGGCTGCGTTTTTGCGTGGACCGGTGCGGGGAAGATGGTCTCACTCTTCATACAGGTCCTCCGTCACGCTGCCGTCGGCCTCCACAAAAAAGCTCTTCATGCCGTAGGCCTTGCCGGTCTCCATCACGTAGTAATCAAAGGCATCCTGCGTGTAGCCGGAGGCGTTCGTCGCCCGCACCCGCAGGAAATAGTGCCCCGTCGGGAGGGCATAGACCACCGTTTCCGGCAGCCGGATGTCCGCCTCCGACCAGAACGTTGTCGTGAACTGGTAGTCCTTCGCCAGCTCGGCGGTGTAGACGATGTCCTCGGCGTTCAGGTCGAACGAGGCATCCCACAGCAGCCTCAGCTGTTCACCGGCTGGCTCCGGCACCCCGATGTAGAACGGCATCGGCTTGTGCAGGCTCTCACGGTAGGCGTCCCGGTTCTCGGTGATCTCCCGGTGCAGCCCTCTGGCCACGGTGTCGTACTCCGTCCGGCTCAGCGGCTCGTGGAGGATATCCGGCTGCTGCCAGACGAAAGGCTCCACCACGCTGCGGTACTGCGCCGTCATCTCCCCGATTCGTTCCGCGCTGCAAAAGCGGAACAGTTCCTCCACGGCGGCGTCCAGCTCTTCCCGGAAGCACCGGGTCTGCAGACAGCGGCGGAAGAGCACGTTGCCCCAGTAGTTGCTCACGCCCCGCTCCCAGCTCAGGCTGTCGGAATAGTTTCGGAACGCCCACTCGGTGCGGGAAAGCATGGCGTCGTTGTCCCAGTCGAGGATATACCACCGCGCGCTGTTCAGCGGGCTGTAAAGGTACATGTTCCGGCTCTGGGTGTCGGTGTTGCCCATCAGGAGCTGAAACGCCATCCAGTAGGCGATGTTCTCGGTGTCGAAGGTCGTCTCAAAGAGTTCCTCCATCGGCACGGTCTCGTCGTTGAGCGCTTCCAGCATTTCGATGAGCTTTGTGTGGTCGTCGCTGCCCTTGATCTCCAGATGCTGTTCAAAGGCGACCGGGTCATAGGCCGGGTCGGTCTTCCGGCGGATGGCGTCCTCATACCGAAAAAACTCGAAGAAGTTCACCTTGTACAGCTGGCCGTTCTGGTCCAGCCCATGGGCCTTCAGGGCCGTCGGGTTCAGCTGCTCCACCTGGGTATAAAGCCCATAGTCCACAAAGGCCCCGCTGTCCGCCTGAGTCAGGTCCTTCACATACAGATGCACGAACTGGGTGCGCAGGCCCACCATCTGAGGGATGCCCCGGATGAGGTCATACGCCATCTTGTTGCGGAAGCGCAGGCCGTCGCCCTGATGCTTGTTCAGTGCAATGGTCCGCTGGCCCCGCCAGGTCCCCTTGTTCTTCTTCAGCTTGATCTTATAGTTTTTCTGGGCGTTCCGGCTGGACGTCTGGCCGCGGATCTGGACCGTCGCGTTCGGCACCGTCTCCCCATAGCCCACCTCCGAGAGGAGCGGGCCGTTCTCGTCTCCCACCTGCAGCAATGCCGCCGTCTGGTAGCGGGGCACCTGCATGTACTCGTAGTCGTAGACCGAATAGGAATTGATCTCCGCCCAGGTATGGTCGGTGTTCTCGGCTTCGTTCCCACGGGTAACGGTCAGATACATGGTCACGACGCCGCTGTCGTCATAGACCGTATACAGCCCGTCATTGTCCCGCAGGTGGATGCTGTCATCGGGCTGTTTTTCCACCGGCGTTCCCGAAATTGTGGAAATTTCCTCCGACGCCGCCGTTTCCTCCGCCGTGGGCAGAATGCTGCACCCCACGCAGAACCCCGCCAGTGCAGCCCCCAGGGCCAGCACCCTGCGGCGGGGGATCGTTTTTCCCTGCATCATGCTTCCTCCTTTTTCTGCAGGCTGTGCCGCTCCAGAAACAGCCCCAGCCGGGTGAATGCCCCGGCCTTTTCCTCGGCCACGACGGGCTGCTGGCCGAGGATGCGGTAGGGCAGGTTCCGGGTGAACCGGTCCAGCCGCAGCAGCGCCGTCAGGAACAGCACCGCTGCCCCGGCCAGGAACCCGAAGCCGTAATACGCCGGGTCAAAGCGCTGGGACAGGGCCGTCAGCCCCGCAGCCGCTCCCGCAAAGCTCAGCGCCGCCCCCAGCGCCCCTTTGTAATCCGTGAAATAGAGCAGGATGAGCAGCACCGTGTTGCCCACCGCATACAGCCCGTACCCCACGCAGAGGGTGCGGAAGTATCCGTGCATCAGGTCGTTGAAGCCGAGCGGCAGATACCCCATGACCAGCGCTTCCAGCGAGATGACCCCTGCCGTGGTGAACAGCTGCTTGAGGGCCGTGTAGAAGAGTTCCCGGTTCAGCACCGCCAGCATTTCTTCCCCGGCGGCGGTGATGTCGCCCACCACGCCGCCGTCGTTGAACAAGCTGTAATAGGTGCGGTAACGGGGGTAGAACTGCACTTCCACCGACACCACGAAGTTCACTGTGGTGACCAGGATGCTCAGAAAGGCCAGCAATGCCGGGACGTCGTAATACGGTGCCCCATAGAACAGCCCCTTCACCTGCACACCGATGGGGCCCAGCCAGACCAGCACAAGGTGGGCAAACAGCCCGATGTCGGTGCACAGGCCTGTCAGGGCCAGCGGCAGAAAGCGGTCCACCCAGCGCAGAAAGAGCCAGGGGCTGCCCTGCCGGTCCGGAAAATAGCGGCAGAGCCGCCAGACGTCCAGCATCAGCATGACGCCGTACCCCAGCGCCACTGCAAAGAGAAAGCCTTCCAGCGCCGGAGCGCGCGCCAGCAGCACCAGCAGCGCCCCGGCTGCGAAGGCCGTGCCCACCGCCGCCGCAAAGGCGATGAGGACGCTGCGGTAGTCCTTGAGGGCGGTCAGGAAGCTCATGGCGTTCCAGTTCACGATCATCTCCGCAAAGAGGGCCAGGCAAAGCAGCCCCTGCAAAAGCGTCGCACCGGACACCAGCAGAAACAGCCCGTACAGCCCACATCCGCCCGCCAGCAACAGAGCGTTCGCGCCCCAGAATGAGGGCAGCACCAGCTGCTCCTGCTCTTCATAGAGCATATCCGCCAGAAACCGGGTCACCGGCATGGCAAACAGGCTCGTCACGGTGAGCGAAGCCAGCAGTGTGTCCGTCACCATGCAGACCAGAAGGTCCTGCTCGGTCTTCGCCGCCCCGGCCCAGCCGCAGAGCACCAGGATGCCCAATTGCAGCAGCACACCCAGCAGCATCGGTCCGGTGCAGAGGATGCCCGCGCAGCCGTAGGCCCGCAGACCCGCCAGCAGCCCTTTGCGGCGGAACAGCTTTTTCAGTTCGAACCCAATTCCAGCCATAATTCCTCCGAATCCGTTTCATCCGGCAGACCGTGCGCCCGCGCGGTCTCTGCATACAGGGCACGGTACTGCTCCAGCATCTGTTCGTGGCGGTAATCCTGCGCCACCCGCTTCTGCCCGACTGCGCCCAGCTTCTCCCGCAGGGCACGGCTCGCGCAGAGCTTCTCCATCGCGTCCGCGAGGCCCTGCCGGTACATAGGCGGCACACAGTACCCGGCCCGGCCCAGTGTGTCACCGGGGGCTCCTTCCAGCAGCTCCCGGCAGCAGCCCACATCGGTGGTCACACAGGGGCGGCGGGCCGCCAGCGATTCCAGCACCGAGAGCGGCTGCCCCTCCGAAATGCTGGTCAGGACGGTGAAGTCCAGCCGGTGCAGGTACGCGGCGCTGTCCACCCGCCCGGTGAACCGGACGTTCTCCAGCCCCAGCTGCCGGGCCAGTGCCGTGCACTCGGCCGCGTACTCCGCATCGTCCACCCCGCCCAGGATGTGGAGCCGGACGTTCTTCCGCCGGGCGCTCAGTTCCCAAAAGGCATAGAGCAGGGTCTTGATGTCCTTGATGGGGGCCAGCCGCACCAGCGCCCCGATGTCCACCCAGCCGTCCTCCGCCTTGAGCGGGATGCCGCAGAAGGTCTCGTACGGGATGCCGTTCGGGATGACGACGCACTTTTCCGCCGGGCACCCCATCCCGATCTGGATGCTGCGGGCGCTCGTGAACAGGCTCGTCACCCGGAACGCCTGCCGGTAGATCTGCTCCGACAGCATGTAGAAGAATCGGATCCACCGCTCCTTGAAATCCGGCCGCACCCACTCGGCCCGGATGATCTCCTCCTCCCGCTCGCGGGTGTAGATGCCGTGTTCCGTCAGCAGCACCGGCCGGTGAAAGGTACTGCCGCCCCGGCAGGCCAGCAGCCCGCCGTAGCCGGTGCAGATGGCATGGTAGAGGTCCGCTTTGGGCACCTCCCCCGTGAGCAGATAGAGCACTGGCAGCAGCATGGACCGCACCGTGTGGAACGCATCCGCAAAGGCCGTGTAGGGGTACTCCTCCGCGCAGATCTTTGTGAACATCTGCATGAACGCCCGGCTCTGCAAAAAGGCCAGCGGGTGCGCCTTTTTTTCGCCGAACAGCCGGAACAGCACCGCCCAGTCCGGGCTGCCCAGCCGCACCAGCTCCTCCAGCGCGGCCTGCTCCTCTTCGGTGAACGGCTGCGGCTTTGCCTCCCCGCGCAGCCGCAGCGCGTCATCCAGAAATACTTCGTGCACTTCCACCACGTTGGGCGGCAGCGCATAGACGAAGCGGCCTCTGTCCTTCGCGTTCGCACCGATGACCCAGAGAACAAATTCGTGCTCCGGCATGGAGCGGATGCAGCTGTGCATCCAGGTGGATACCCCGCCATAGACATACGGGTAGGAACCTTCCAGTACCAGACAGATACGCATGATTCACCCCTCCTTTCGTTCGATGGTCACGACCGTGTTTTCCGCCTTGAGCAGGTAGAGTTCCCCGGTCAGGCAGGTCAGCTGCCCGCCGGTCACGCGGCCGGGCACCCCCTCGTTCGCGCGGAACAGCAGCCACGCTTCGTCGGTGAAATTGCCCAGCGTCAGGGTCCAGGCGTCAGCGGCGCTCTGCAGCGTCACATTCACGCCCGAAAACCGCTGGATGGCCCCGGCGCACTCGCTGGCCGTCTGCATCCGCAGGCCGGGCGCTGCCGTCGAGAGCCAGGTCAGGTAGCGTTCCAGCCCGCCCTTGTAGACCTCCCAGCCTTCCGCTGCGCCGCGGTCCACGTCCAGCAGGTCATCCGGGTGCATGAAGTGGGTGCTGACGAAGTGGAAGTTCAGCTCGCTCAGCGCGGCCAGCTGCATATAAGGCTCGTTCACCATGCCGCCGGACACGATGCGCGGTTCTTCCACGATGCCGTCCGCTGCCACGCCAAATTCCTGCACATAGGGCAGGTCGGTGCCGTCTTCGAGGTAGGAGCTGGCGATGGTGCGCACCTGCGGCACCCGCTGGCCTAAGATCGCCCGCCCGGAGGCCGACAGGATGTTGGACGGCGGCACATACACCGAACCGGCGGCATAGGGCAGGACCTCCCGCTGGAACGCCGTCAGCTCGTCCATGGCTGCGACGATGGCGTCGGCGCTGGGCCATGGGTTGTAGTCGTACAGACCGGCGTAATCGGTCTGTGGCAGAACGAGGGGCTGGTGGTTGTAGCCGTGGAAGCCCACTTCCCCGCCCTGCCGCAGCAGCAGCCCGCCAAAATAGCGGAACGGCTGGGTGTCGCTCTGGCGGAGGGGCGGGTCGGTGGTGTCGTCCTCATAGTTCTCGATCATGACGCCCGTGTACCGGATGCTGAACCGCTCGGCCAGCTGGACGAGGTCCGGCCACCAGACCTTGGCGTAGAAATCCGCGATGCTCAGGCCGTAATCCTGCCGGATGTACTGGCCGTCGCCCTCCGGCACCGGCGAGGGAAAGTCGTCCAGAAAAAAGACGGCGCTGTTGAGCACCGGGTAGGCACAGGCCTCCCCCAGCAGGCTGTACGAGGCCGCATAAAAGCCTCGCATGACCTTGTCGTAGACGCCGATGTTGTCCACCACCACCCGGCCCTCGCCGAGTTCGGTGCTCCAAATCAGCGGGACGCCCTCGTCCCCGGTGACGGCATACACCGCCGCATCGTCCCGCAGCTGCACCGCCATGGAAGATTCGAACGGGTCGCTCAGCTCATACCGCTGCCCGCCGCCCAGCAGGAAGCCCTCGGCCGGCACGATGCTCTCGGCCGTTTTGCAGTTCCACGCCGAGGCCAGCACCCCAAGTTTCTGGGCCACCACATCGAACGCCCCGCACTTTTCGGGCGTCATCGCAAAGAGGACATTGCCGCCCTGCTCCACCCAGTCCATCAGGTCGAGCAGGCGCAGGCCCAGCGGCTCGAAGTTCGGCACCAGCACCACGATGGTCTCGTAGTTTTCAAAGGCCGGAAGTGCTTCCGGGGCGGTGTCGGCAAGGTCTGCGGCCTCGGCGGGGACCTTCATATCCTGCAGGATCTGTTCCAACTGTTCTTTTGCCTCTGCCACGCTCACCTGGCGGCTGTCGCAGAGCAGCAGGCAGACGGGGGCCTGCCCCGCCAGTGCTTCTTCCTTGGTCAGGGCATGGTCGAGCGCCCCGATCTGAACATGGGCCGCGGTGTACTGCACCCCGCTGCGCTCCGCAAACAAAGCCCCTGCCAGCAACAGGAACACCAGCCAGACCAGCAGCAGCCTGCCCCACCGGAACCGCCCCTTCCACAGCCGGTTCATGCGGCACCTCCTTTCCAGAACGCCAGTTCCTGCCGCCCCGCAGCGCTCAGGTAGACCTGGGTGCGCTCCATCTGCTGCAGGATGCTCCGCACTTCGGCACCGCTTTTCCGGGCGGCGGCGCTGCGCAGCCGCAGCAGCCAGGGCGTTTCCCGCACCGGCCAGCGGCGGACCAGCTCTTCGAGCGTCTGCTCCGCAGCCTTGTACTCCTGCAATTGCAGCTGCACCTCTGCCAACCGGCAGCCGAGGCTGTAGCCCTCCTCTCTGGGGCTGTCGGCCAGCTGCAGCTTGAGCAGCCGCTCCAGCTGTCGGCGCTGCAGTTCGGCTGCGCGGCCCTGCGCCAGCCCCAGCTTCAGCGAGCGTTCCAGCGCGTTAGCGTAAGCCGCCAGCACCTCCCGGTCGTTCGGGTCGTCGGCAAAGCGGCGGGCGTCCTGTTGCAAGGCAAGGTCCGCCTGCTTGGAGATCTGTGCCATGGCCGTGGCCGCGTAGTGCACCACCTCGCTGTCGTCGTTCATGCGGGCCTGCTGCAGCAGGTCGTAATACTGCACCGGGTCCTCCGTGAGCACCGACAGGATCAGCTTCCGCCGCTGCTCGGCAGTGTCCAGGATCAGCGCCTCTTCCAGCGGCACCGTTGCCGCCGTGCCGGCCCGGTCTTCGACCCGGATGCTGCGGTGGAGCTCATCGTCTACCCGCAGTTTTTCCACAAGGTCTGCGTGCAGTCCGTTCCGTCTCATACCCGCACCTCCTGCTTTGCTGCGGGCTTCGTTCCGGCCCGCACCATGGCCGTTTCGGCCAGCCCGCAGAGGATGCGGAACATGTTCTGGTAATAGAGCGACAGCTGCTCCCCTGCCGCATCGTGCAGCAGGATCAGCGCCCGCAGCTCCCCGTTTTCTCGCACGGCCGCGCCGAACATGGGCAGGCCGGGCGTCAGTTCCCGGTTCACCCACAGCCCGTCCTGCTCGATGCCACGCAGCACCGGGCCAAGGCCCGTGCCTTCCAACAATTGCGGGCAGCGGGCGGCAAAGTCCGCGCTGCAGGCGGCCCGCCGGGCCAGATGCCGCCGGGCGTCCACGCGGTAGACCGCCGCGCTGTGATTTTCGAGCATATCTTCCAGCACCTCCACGATCTTCCGGGGCAGCTCCTGCGCCGGGGCCGCGTCCAGCGCTTTGGTCACGGCATACACCTTGCCGAAACTGTCTCTCCGGCCCAGGATCTGCCGCCGGAACGAGCGCTTGTCCTCCAATGTATCCTGATACAGCTGCCGCACGAACCGCAGCCGCTCTTCCAGCAGTTTCTGCTCCTCCTCGGCAAAGCGGAGGTCCTCGGCGCTGCGCAGCTGCACATAGCCGCACACCGCCCCCACCACGAAATACACGAGGAAGGCCAGCCAGTTGGACGGCTCGTAGAAGAGCAGCAGCGGCGACGCGCCCTCGGCCCAATAGCCCGCCGCCAGCGAGAGCGACGCCAGAAACGCCGCCGCCACGCCTGCGTTCAGGCCGTAGACATCGGCGATGAGCACGATGAACGCCAGCCGGAAATCCACCACCCGGAACTGCGCCTGGGTGCTGGTCATCCGCACCAGCAGTTCGGATACGCCCCAGGCCCCCAGCAGTTCCAGCACCGGGACCAGCAGCCGGTGCCGCGCGGCAAAGCCGCTGAGCCGTTCCGGCCATTTTTTGCGGCGGGGCTGCTTTTCCTGCCGGAAGAACCGGGGCAGGTCGTCCAGCAGGTCGTACCGGGGGAACCACCCATACGCCCGGCGCAGCTGGCCGTCGTCGGGCGGGTACTCCCGGATCAGGTCGCTGCCGTAGGTCACGGTCAGGCCGGGGCAGAGGGCTTTCCACGCCTCGCCCAGCTGCTCATAGTTCCAGTGGAAGACCACCGGGGCGGTCAGGCTCTCCCACTCCGGCGTCCAGTTGTCGAACACCCGCAGCACCAGCTCGGACAGGTCTTCCATGCACAGAGCCGCCACCGGGGCAAGGGCCTGCTCTTCAAAATGCAGTTCCCCGCTCTTCGGGCGGGTCAGCAGCTGCGCGATGCCCACCGGCGCACCGGTGCAGTCGGTGCCGTAGAGATAGGGCAGGTGCAGCACCTTGATCTGCACCCTGCTCGTCTCGGCGTAATGGCGGCAGAGAGCCTCCGCCGCCTGCGCCAGCACCGATTTGCCGATGAACGGCGTCAGCACGGCTTCCGGCCCAGCCAGATAAAGCAGCTGGCTGGGCCGCTCCCGGTTGGCCTGCAAAACACGGCGCAGGCGGTCCAGTTCGCCCTCCTGCTCGCTGTGCGGGGTCAGATACTCCGAGAAATAGACGATGCGGTCAAACTCGTAGCTGTCCACCAGCTGGCCGATGCGCTCCTTGCTGTCCAGCGTGATGGTCCGGATGCGCGGCGGGTGCGGCTGGCCCCGTGCGCAGGGAATGAGGACATGGTCCTCTGGGAACGCCATCTCCACCCAGGCAGGGGTCACGAAACAGGTGTTCCCGGTCAATAGAATCTCCACAGCAGTTCCTCACTCATCCTCAACGTTCTACCGGCCCGCCCCCTCTCCGGCAGGGGCGTTCCGCTAGGGCAATTATAAGCGGTATCCGCCGCAAGGTCAAGAAAAAAGATGCGACAATACGTTTGTTTTTGCTTACTGTTTCGATTTACTTCGGATGCTTGCCCGCGCATTCTGCAGCATCCGACAGCCTTTTGGGCGCAGCATTTTCACACAAGTCGGAGGCGCACGTCTTCTTTCGGGTCGCTCCACTGTGCCGCATTTCGCCAAAATCCGCATGGGTTTGCGGAAATATTAACGAATTTTATGTTGCGTTTGTTCCAACTTTGCTGTAAAATGAAGAAATGACAACTATGGAAATATCAGGAAACTGTGAGAACGATATTATGATGAAAAAGATCTCCCGCCGCTCGTTTATACAGGCCACCGGTGTGCTGGCAGCCATGGCGGCTCTGACCGCCTGCGGCGGCAGCCAGACCGAGACCGGCAAAACAGCGGATGCGCACGAAGCCGTCACCTTTATGGCACCTTATAAGGAGATAGAAGCCTTTATTGAGCAGGTGCACAGCGTTTACCCGGAAGTGAACATCGAGGTCGTGCCCTACAGCGGCGATAACACCACCACCTGTTTGCAGAATATGTTTGCGGCGGGCGACCTGCCGGACGTCTGCACCTTGACCTACTACGACCCCCGGATCGATCTGGTCTCCGACAAACTGCTGGACCTTTCCGGTTACGATTTTACCGACAACTATGTGGAGTCCCGTCTGCAGGACGTGTTCGACAACGGTGCCATCTACCTGCTGCCCTCGACCTACAACTGCTACGGCATCACCTACAACAAGACCCTGCTGAAGAAATACGGCTGGGAACTGCCCAATTCTTTCACGGAGCTGGAAGAACTGGCTGCAAAGGCAAAGGAAGCCGGGGTCGATCTCTGTCTGCCGCAGATCCAGTATCCGGGCTACGGTTTCCAGTATCTGTTCAACATTGCAGAGGCCGATTTCCTTGGCACACTGGACGGCAGGCTGTGGCAGCGGGATTATCTGTCCGGTAAGGCGAATGTCAGCAATACCCCCGGCATGATGCAGGCGATGGCCTATGTCCAGAAGTGGAAGGACATTGGGATGCTGAACGACACCGGCGATGCTCTTGACGATAACGTGACCCGGCAGAGGATGGCCGAGGGGAACACCCTGTTTTTGATTGGAAACACCAACGGCATTGTGGAGGCAGACGGCAACGCCGATAAATTCGGCCTGATGCCGTTTCTCTCGGAGGACGGCACCCAGAACGTTTTTGTGCTGAATGTGAACCGCTTCTACGGTCTGAATAAAAAGCTGGAGCAGGACCCCCAAAAGCTGGAAGATGCGCTCAAGGTGATGCGTGTGCTTTCCACCGTTGCAGGCACCAGCGCTCTGCAGCCCGTAACGACGCTGAAAAGCAGCCTGCTGCCCTTCAAGGACGCAAAAGCGGACGGCACCTACTACGCCGATGTTGCCGATGCCCTGAACGCAGGCAACACCGCGCCCTTTATCTATTCCGGCTGGGAAAACACCATCTTGACCACCGGCCTTAAAATGCTGGACTTCATGAAGGGCAACGCCACCATGGAGGATGTGATCCGGCAGCTGGACGAGGATCAGGACAGTGTGGTGAACAATACCCCGGATGTCATCACTACCGTTACGGAGGAGCTTTCGCAGGAGGATTGCGCCATGCTGGTGGGTCGCTGCTTTGCACAGGCTACCGGCAGCGACCTTGCGCTGGTCTCGCTAAGCACCTGGATCCCCGGCAACCCCACCGATCAGAACCACTACGGCGTAGCTGCCAAACTGTACGCCAAGGATATTACAGATTACGACCTTTCTGTCATCCTGCCCACCGGCTGGAACCGCACCATCCAGACCGTTGCCCTGACCGGGCAGCAGATCAACGACCTGCTGGCTTCTGGTTACGATGCCTACGGCAACGGCAAGGGCTACCCCTATGTGCTGGTCAGCCCCACGGAACCGGAGGCGGGCAAGACCTATCAGGTGGCCATCTGCGGCGTGAGCGAGCAGCTGGCAGCCGAGGCCGATGTCGTGGACAGCGGCGTGGTGGGCATGGATGCCGCAAAAACCTTCTTTGGTGCTTACACCACCATCAGCCGGGCAGACACCGCATGGAGTTGAATAAAACGGACAGGAGATACTGGATGTGAACAACAAAATCTATAAAAAGCTGTTTGTGGGCTTCGGCTTTGTCATCATCGTGTTGATCCTGACCCTTTTTGTCATGAGCCAGACCTACATCCAAAACCTTGTCTACCACGAGCGACTGAGCCAGATGGAGGAAGTCACCCACCAGATGTTCCGTAGTCTGGAGGATGTGATCGACAACCACTGGGACGATGTGGACGTGCAGTGCAATTATCTGGCCTATACGTCCATGGAGACGACCGATGATCTGTTTTCCTATCTGGAAAAGCTGTCCGAGCTTGCCAATTACAAAGAAAAGCAGATCGAGCTGGTTGCCGTGGATGCTGCCGGACATTATTATACCGCGCATGGCCGCATGGGGCTGCTGCGAGGAATTACCTATCTGGAAAGCGCACCGGAGCGGGTCAGCTACGTTTCCAACTCCCTGACTGCGGACGATTCCCGCATGGTGTTTCTGGAACAGCTCTCCACTCCCCTCACCCTGCAAAGCGAGACCGGCGAGATCACCCTGCGCTACTTTGGCATTTCGCAGAGCATGACCCAGCTGAACGATTATTTCCGCTGCGACGCCTACGAAAATAACAACAGCGTCTATGTGCTGGACAACGACGGCTTCAAGCTGTTCAACGCCAACGATGCCGAGCTGCTGAAGGGGCACAACGTATACACCGTGCTCTCCCAGATGTCCTATCTGCACGGTTCTTCCTTTGCGGTGGCAAAGGAGCGGCTCGCCCGCACAGGCTCCTGCTATTCCAACGCCGTGCTGGACGGGACTGAGTATTACTACGCGCTCAAGCAGATGGAAAACGCCCAGTGGACGCTGGCGTTCCTCGTCCCGGCAGAGTACGTGGCCGTCAACACCCAAAAGCTGGTCCATCTCGTCACACTCGTCATCGTCAGCTTTGCCGTGGTGTTCTCGGTCACAGCGGTTTTCGTCGGCTGGTTTCTCCTGCGGCAAAAGCAGAAGCGGGAGCTGCAAGCAGAAAAAGAAGCGAACCTCCGTCTGGAGCAGTATAACATCCAGTTGACGCAGGCAAACGACGAGATGCGGCGGGCGCAGGCCGTTGCCGCCGAGGCGCTGCACGCGGCCGAGCGCGCCAGCCAGGCCAAGACCGACTTTCTTTCCAACATGAGCCACGATATCCGCACCCCCATGAACGCCATCGTCGGGTTGACGACCCTGATGGAGAACGAGCTGGACCAGCCGGAAAAGCTGGCCGAGCACCTGCACAAGCTGGAAAGCTCCGGCCAGCTGCTGCTGGGCATCATCAACAACATTCTGGATATGAGCCGCATCGAGAGTGGCAAGACCACCCTGAGCGTTGAGCCGATGCACCTTTCCCAACAGCTCGACCAGCTCAGCACGATGATCCGCGCACAGGCCAGCGAAAAGGCACAGACCTTCACCGTCTCCACCCATCTTTGGCACGAAAACCTGCTGGCCGACCCCACCCGCCTGAATCAGGTGCTGATGAACATCCTCTCCAATGCGGTCAAGTATACCCCCCGCGGCGGGCACATCCGGTTCGAGGTCGAAGAGCTGCCCCGGAACGAGCACTACGCCAAATACCGCTTTGTGGTGCAGGATGACGGCATCGGCATGAGCGAGGCTTACCAGAAGACCCTTTTTGACCCCTTTACCCGCGAAGAGCGCTCCGGCACCAACAAGGTGCAGGGCACGGGTCTGGGCATGGCCATCACCAAGAACATCGTGGACCTGATGGGCGGCTCCATCAGCGTGGAGAGTGCCACCGGCAAGGGCACCCGCTTTGAGGTCGTGCTGGAATTCCCCATCGACACCGAAGCGGACGCGGTGCCAAAGGCGCAGGCGCTCCCGGAGGAGCCGGAGGACGTTTCTCCCCTGTGCGGGATGAACTTCCTCTGCGCTGAGGACAACGCCATCAACGCCGAGATCCTGGAGCTGCTGCTGGAATCCAAGGGCGCACACTGCAAAATTTACCCCAATGGACAGGAGCTTGTGGATGCGTTTGTCCGCGTCAAGCCCGGCGAGTATGACATCATCCTGATGGACGTGCAGATGCCGGTGATGGATGGCTTGGAGGCCACCCGCCGCATCCGCAGCAGCGAAAACCCGCTGGGCCGGGTCATCCCCATCCTCGCCATGACGGCCAACGCCTTTTTGGAAGATATGCAGAAGAGCAAGGAAGCCGGGATGGACGAGCATCTGTCCAAGCCCGTGGACATCGACGCGCTGGAACAGACCGTCAAGCGCTTCCGCGTTACCCCCCCCCCGAAAATAAATAGTGGAATCGCACGGTTTCGCAGATGACCGACACCCACGACCTGGCAGGGCCGCCCATTTGCGGCCCTGCTCTTTTTTATGAGAGAGCAATCATGATGAATCAAAGGATTGGATGGTATTGCGTATGGAACAACAGCCAAATAAAATTCAGCCTATGTTGTTATCGGCACTTGCCCAACTGAGCGCCTGCCTGATCGTCTGGAATTTTCATATTCCAAATCCAAATATCGTGCTTTTTGTTGTTCTTTCTGCTGTGCTCGTGAAATGCGGCTATGCAGCAGGAATCGTAAGCGGCCTCATTGCATTCCTATACTCCGCGTTTTTCTTTTCTACCGACCACAGCTTTTTTCTTTACACCTCTTTGAACCTTCAAAAGCTCATCGTGATCGGCCTTGGTATCGCTGCGAACATTCTGCTGATCGGTCACCTGCAAAGGCAGTTCGAGCGCTCCAACACGGAAAAGATGCAGGCCGAAACCGAGGAAAAGCTTCAAGAAACAACAGAGAGCTACCGTGCAAAACTTTACCACGATGTCTTGACTGGCACATACAACCGCCGCTACTATGAGGATATCGCATCCCGTATCGTCGGCCCCGCAGGCATCGCGCTGATCGATGTGGACGATTTCAAGATCTGCAACGACACCTATGGGCATCACGCCGGAGATTTGGCGCTGGAAGCAGCGGCAAATGCCATCCGCTCCTGCATCCGAAACGCCGACCTGCTCATCCGCTACGGCGGGGATGAATTTCTGCTGGTGCTGCCCGGCATTCCGAGCGACATCCTGCAAGCCAAGCTGGAGCAGATCCGAGCCGCCGTGCAGCAGGCTACTGTACCCGGTTATTCGCATTTTCGCCTCTCACTGAGCATCGGCGGAACGATGCAGGCCATCACCGACCCGATGGAGAATGCGGTTCGCCGGGCAGACCGGCTGATGTATCAGGCAAAGGGCCGCAAGAATGCCGTCATGGTGGAGGTTCCGGGGCATAGTCTGGCAGCGCTGGAAAAACTTTTACAGAAGAAGTCGCAGATCTTACTTGTGGATGACTCCGCAATGAACCGCATGATACTAAAGGAGATCCTGGGCGGCGATTACAGCATTCTTGAAGCAGAAAACGGACAAGAATGCCTGGAAAAAATGCAGGCGGAGGCCGGGAACATCGCGCTGGTGCTGCTGGACATCAACATGCCGGTCATGGATGGTTTCGAGGTGCTCAAGGCCATGAACGCCAACCACACCATCGAGGACATCCCGGTCATCATGATCTCCAGCGACGACTCCGACGACGCGATCCGGCGCTCCTATGAGCTGGGAGCCAGCGATTACGTCAACCGCCCCTTCGATGCTCGCATCGTCTACCGCCGCGTGACCAACACCATCAAGCTGTACGCCAAGCAGCGGCGGCTGGTGCAGATGGTGTCGGACCAGATCCGCGCTCGTGAAAATAATACGGATACGCTGGTGGGTGTGCTGAGCCATATCGTGGAGTTCCGCAACGGCGAAAGCGGCGCCCATGTGCTGCACATCCGCATCATCACCGAGCTGCTGCTCCATCGCCTGCTGGAGATCAGCAGCCAGTACCCCATCACCGCCGAGCAGCAGGACAACATCCCGCTGGCCTCCGCCCTGCACGACATCGGCAAGATCGGCATCGACGAAAAGATCCTCAACAAACCCGGCAAGCTGACCCCGGAAGAATACGAGGTCATCAAGACCCACAGTATGCTGGGGGCCGAGATGCTGCACCAGCTGGAAAACTTCAACGAGCAGCCGCTGCTGCAGACCGCCTACGAGATCACCCGCTGGCACCACGAGCGCTGGGACGGGCGCGGCTACCCGGATGGGCTGAAGGGCGATGAGATTCCCATCAGCGCACAGCTGGTCGCGCTGGCCGACGTGTACGATGCACTGACCAGCGAACGCTGCTACAAAAAAGCCTTCTCCCACGAAAAAGCCGTGCAGATGATCCTGAACAGCGAGTGCGGAGCGTTCAACCCTTTGCTGCTGCAATGCCTGACGGATATGCAGACCGACCTGAAAGTCCAGTTGCAGCAGCGGACGCAATAACAACAGGAGAACGAAAGCCCCCATGAAACACATCCTCTCACGCCGTGCATTCCTGAACGGATGCACCCTGCTGGCGGCCTCGGCGGCCCTCGGCGGCCTGACTGCCTGCGGCGGAACGGACGCGACGAACAGCGATCTGCCGCAGATCCTCATCGGAAGCGACACCTACCCGCCCTATATTTATCTGAACAATGACGGCACCCCGGCCGGGATCGATGTGGAGATCGCCACCGAGGCATTCCGCCGCATGGGATACTCTGCACGATTTGAAGTCATCGACTGGGAGCAGAAGACCGCCCTTGTGGAAAGCGGCACCATCGACTGCATCTGGGGCTGCTTTTCCATGCAGGGCCGCGAAACGCTCTACCGGTGGGCCGGGCCTTACATGGTGAGCCGTCAGGTCGTGGCCGTGAACGCCGACAGCAGCATCCAGTCCCTCAGCGACCTTGCCGGGAAGACCGTTATGGTGCAGAGCACCTCCAAGCCAGAGGGCATCTTCCTCAGCGGCTCCGACCCGCGCATCCCGCAGACCGTCGAGGTGTTCAGCATCGAAGACCGCAGTGTGCAGTATGCCATGCTGGCCTACGGCTATGTGGACGCCATCGCCGCCCACGAGACGGCCATCCTGCAATACATGAAAGACAGCAACGCAGCATTCCGCATCCTCGAAGAGCCGCTGCTGGTCACCGGGCTGGGCGTCGCCTTTGCCAAAAACGACAGCCGCGGGCTGGACCTCCAGCTGAACGATACCTTCGCGCAGATGCGCGAGGACGGCACACTGGAACGAATCGTCGGCAAATACCTGGAACATGCTTCGCAGTATCTGGAGGTGGACACCATTGACGCGTAACAACAAAGCCACTCCGAACACGCGGACCTGGGTGCTCTACGTTCTCGTCGGTGTGCTCCTCATGGCGGGGGTCGTCCTGGCCTCCGGCTGGAAAGCCCTGCATGTGACCGAAGAGCATTTCCGCCAGACGATCGCGTTCGTCAAATCGCAGTCCACCAGTTTTGAGCAGTACAACGATACCGTCACGGCCAAAACGCTCCGCCGCACGGCGGTCTCGGTGCACCAGCTGGCCGGTGACGCCGCACTCGACCTCTCCGATCCGCACTGCCTGAAACAGCAGACTGAGACGCTCTGGCTCACCGGCATTTCCGTGCTGCGCCCGGACGGCACGCTCCTGTGTGAGTACACAGCGAACGGCATCGGCTATGCCCAGCTGGAAGACCAGCTCAAAAAGGAGACCGCGCTGGACGTCTTCCGCTTCCCGCAGAAGACCTACCTGAAGCGCGTTCTGCTGGCAGACGGGTCTGCCGTGGATGTAGCGGCACACCGGGCCGACCACCAGGAGGTCATCCTGCTGGCCTATCGCTGCACCCCGACCAAATTTGTCGAGGGGACGGCACTGTCGGTCCAGAGCATTCTGGACGGCTACCCAGAAGAGACCAGCGGCACCCTGTTCATCGTGCAGAGCAATCAGGTCATTGCGTCCAACCGCCCGGAGCTGATCGGGCAGGACACCACCGACAGCCCGCCGGTGCAGGAGATCCGCAGCACCGGGCTTGCGGAAAAACTGACGCACACCCACGGCTGGAACGGCTCCGGCTGCTATTTCGGCATGTACAGCCACGGCCAGTCGTTCGACCTCTATGCGTACATGGATGAAAAAGCCGTGTTCCACGAGTCGCTCACGCTGATCTTAACAGCATTGGTCTGTTACATCCTGCTCGTTTCGGTCTTGCAGATGCTGCGCCGACGCTCGGTGCAGGAGATGGAGCAGCAGAAAAAGGAGCAGGAGAAGAAGTATCAGACCCAGCTGGAAGAGCAGAACCGCAAGCTGGAGATCGCGCTCCGGCACGAGGGTGCGGCCAACCGCGCCAAGCGGGAGTTTCTGTTCAACATGAGCCACGATATCCGCACCCCGATGAACGCCATCATCGGCTTCACCTCGCTGGCGGCGACCCACATCGACAACCGCGAGCAGGTGCTGGACTACCTGAAAAAGATCTCCACCTCCAGCCAGCATCTGCTCTCCCTCATCAACGATGTGCTGGATATGAGCCGCATCGAGAGCGGCAAGGTCAAGATCGAGGAAAAGGCGGTGCATCTGCCCGACCTTGTCCACGATGTGCGCTCCATCATCCAGCCCAATGTCGCGGCCAAACGGCTGTCGCTCTTCATTGATACCATGGACATCGAGGATGAGGACATCATCACCGACCCGCTGCGGCTGAACCAGATCCTGCTGAACATCCTGTCCAACGCCATCAAGTTCACCCCCACCGGCGGCATGATCAGCATCCGCATCGCCCAGAAGAACGGTGCGCCCAAGGGCTGCGTCTGCTATGAGTTCCGCATCAAGGACAACGGCATCGGCATGAGCGAAGAGTTCCAGAAGCACATCTTCGAGGAGTTCAGCCGGGAGGAAAGCTCCACCGTCAGCGGCATTCAGGGCACCGGCCTGGGAATGTCCATCACCAAGAACATCGTGGATCTGATGGGCGGCACCATCGCCCTCACGAGCGAGCCGGGCAAGGGCAGCGAGTTCATCGTGACCCTCTGCTTCACACGCAGCGGGCAGAAGGCGGAGCCCAAGCAGCTCCCCCAGCTGGAAGGGCTGCGCGCCCTGGTGGCAGACGACGATACCAACACCTGCCTGAACGTCAGCACCATGCTGTCCAAGATCGGGATGCGGCCGGAGTGGACGATCTCCGGCAAAGAAGCGGTCATCCGCACCAAATATGCGGTGGAGCAGGGCGATGAGTTCAGCGTCTACATCATCGACTGGCTGATCCCCGACATGAACGGCATCGAGATCGTGCGCCAGATCCGCAAGGTGATCGGGAACCGCTGCCCCATCATCATCCTGACCGCCTACGACTGGGCGGACATCGAGGACGAGGCCCGTGCCGCCGGAGTGACCGCGTTCTGCGAAAAGCCGCTCTTCCTCTCGGAGCTGCGCCGCGTTCTGGCCGAACCGTTCCGTGCAGAGCCTGCCTCCAAGCCCGCTCAACCCACTGCGGCCGACCTCAAGGGGAAGAAGCTCCTGCTGGTGGAAGACAACGAGCTGAACCGCGAGATCGCACTGGAGATCCTGAAAGAAGCCGGTTTTGTGGTGGATACCGCCGAGGACGGCGCGGTCGCCGTCCAAAAGATAAAGCAGGCGGCCCCCGGCCAGTATGACCTGATCCTGATGGACATCCAGATGCCCAATCTGGACGGTTACGAGGCCACGCGGCAGATCCGCGCCCTGCCGGACGCCGAGAAGGCCAACATTCCCATCTTTGCGATGACGGCGAATGCCTTTGAAGAAGACCGTCAGAACGCGCTGGAGGCCGGTATGAACGGCCATATCGCAAAGCCGCTGGACGTCCCGCACCTGCTGCGCGTCCTCGCAGATGCCCTGAAAAAATAACCCCCAATAAAGCCGAAACGGCCTGAACTCTGTGTCGCACAGGGTTCAGGCCGTTTGTGGTCTTATTCGGTTTTGGGAGCGCGGAAACAAGATCGGATCACTTCACCTGTGCCCCGGTGGTCAGCGCCTCGGACACGGCGTCCATCAGCGCGACCATGGTGCAGTAGTTGGCACCGTAGGTCTCGGTGTAGGCAGTGTAGGTGTCGATCTGCTCCTGGGTGGGGGCGATGTCCATCGCCTCAGCCACTGCCTGGTAGAGCAGCGCTTCGCGGGCATACTCGGTGATGCTGTCACTCATGGCATCCAGCAGGTCGTCGGCACTGTTGTAACCGGCAGCAGCCTGCAGGAAGCTGTCGAGATCATAGCCGTAATGCTGGGCCATGGTGTAGTAGTAGTTCAGGCACTGGTTGACCTGATAATCGGTCACTTCTTTGGGCAGGTCCTTAAAGGTGGAGTTTGCCAGCAGGTAATCCATCACCGCAGTGTTCAGGTTGTTCTGATACAGCATCTTCTGGTATTCGGCCCGCAGGTCTTCCACGGTGTGGACGCCGTCGGTGCTGCTGAAATTCTCCTCGACCCAGGCATCGGTCAGTTCCGGCAGGATTTCCTCGCTGATGTAGTTCAACGTGACGGAGAAGACCGCCTTTTTGTTGCTCAGGACCACCGCATTGCCCTCGGCGTCGGTGGAGTCGCTGTAGCCGTCCGGGAAGGTGACGTTGACATCAAAGGTCTCGCCGGGCTTGTGGCCCACGATCTGGTCTTCAAAGCCGTCGATGAAGGAACCGCTGCCCAGCGTCAGGCTGTAGCCGCTGTAGGTGCCGCCGGTAAAGGCCACGCCGTCCACGGTGCCCACATAGTCGATGTTGACGGTGTCGCCGTCGGCAGCAGCACGGTCGGTGATCTGCTGCGTGGTGGTGTTCTGGCTGAGCAGGCTGTCGATCTGGGACTGCACGTCCTCCTCGGTCGGCTCGATGTCCGCCTTTTTCAGCGGGATGGAAGCGTAGTCCTCCGGCAGGGTCACATAATCCAGTGCGCGGATGCCGGACCAGTAGCCGTTCTCGTCCAGACCGTCACTGTAGGCAAAATTCTGGTAGTCATAATCCGAAGCGCTGCCGTAGACAGACGCCTCCGAGCTGGCCGATGTGGAAGAGGACGCCGCAGACTTCGAGCAGCCCGCAGCCGTTAGCGCCAGCGCACCGGCGCAGAGAAGGCAGACTGCCTTCGAGATGATTCGTTTCAAGTGGATACCTCCTGTATCCCGGACGCCGCCGGGAACTGCAATTTTTTCAGACAAATCCTATTATAAAGGGTAAAAATGAAAAAGAAAAGGATTTTGCTAAATTTCCACAAGTTTCACGCAGCCTGCCACGTAAGGTCGTTGCTTTTTGTCAAAAGCTGTGATATCCTATAATTGCCGCAGCAAAGCGGCAAGGCGCTGTGTCCAGAACGCAGGCGGCAACTCCCTACCGGATGGCTTTGTTTCCATAAACAGGGCGCCGGGAGGGCGACTTTTGAACGTTTCTCCCCGGAGGCTCTGGCCGAAAGGGGGAATGTACCCATGACATTGACCGAGATTCTTGCGCTGTTGACGTTCCTCGTCACAACGGTTTACGACACGATCGACATCGTGCTCCGATTCCGAGAGTTTCGCACAAAAAATGGACAAAAGAAATGACCGCCCCACGTTTAGCACCCGTTGGCGGTCATTCTTTTGATTTGCTGGTAGGGAGCTAGCCGTTTGTTGGGCCAGCGCCTTTTCTATTTGTAGTATAATCGTTCTATCGTCGTTTGTCAAGCTGTCGCCCCGCACACGCAAAAATCCTCTTGCGCTGCCGGGTCTGCGGCTTTATTATAATAAGAGAAGCCCATCAACACAAGGAGGAACATCCATGGATTACAACAAAGCCGCTCTCGAAATGCACGAGAGCCACCACGGCAAAGTCGGCATCGTGAGCAAGGTCGAGGTCAGGACCCGCGACGACCTGTCCACGGCTTACACCCCCGGCGTCGCTGAGCCCTGCCGCAAGATCAAAGAGAACCCCGACGACGTGTACAAGTACACCTTCAAGAGCAACATGGTGGCCGTCGTGTCCAACGGCACCGCCGTGCTGGGCCTGGGCGACATCGGCCCCGAAGCCGGTCTGCCGGTCATGGAGGGCAAGGCCGTGCTGTTCAAGGAATTCGGCGGCGTGGATGCCTTCCCCATCTGCATCGACGCCCACGACGCCGCCAGCGTCATCGCGGCCTGCAAGGCCATCGCCCCGACCTTTGGCGGCATCAATCTGGAGGACATCAAAAGCCCGGAGTGCTTCGAGATCGAAGAAACGCTGGAGCGTGAGCTGGACATTCCCGTCTTCCATGACGACCAGCACGGCACCGCCATCGTCGTGACGGCTGCGCTCATCAACGCCCTGCGCGTGGTAGGCAAGAAGATGGAGGATGTCCACATCGTCCTGAACGGCCCCGGTGCTGCCGGCACGGCCATCATCAAGATGCTGATGACCGCCGGTGCCAAAGACATCGTGGCGGTGGACCAGTTCGGCACCCTGTACAAGGGCTGCAACAGCGCCGAGGCCCACAAGAACTGGCTGGGCGAAGTGACCAACCCCCGCCAGATCAAGGGCGGCCTGAAGGAGGCCATCGAGGGGGCCGATGTCTTCATCGGCGTGTCCCGCCCCGGCATCCTGACCACCGAGCTGTGCAAGACCATGAATCCGGACGCCATCGTTTTCGCCATGGCCAACCCCACCCCGGAGATCATGCCCGATGAGGCCAAGGCAGGCGGTGTGCGGGTCATGGCCACCGGCCGCAGCGACTTCCCGAATCAGGTGAACAACGTGCTCTGCTTTCCCGGCCTGTTCAAGGGTGCCCTGAGCGTCCGCGCACGGGACATCAACGATGCCATGAAGCTGGCCGCAGCCTACGCCATCGCCGACCTCATCACGGACGAGGACCGCAGCGAAGAGAACATCATCCCCGGCGCATTCGACCCCCGCGTGGCCGAGGCCGTGGCCTCTGCCGTGGCAAAAGCTGCCCGCGAGACCGGCGTGGCCCGTCTGTAAAGGAGGCACGGCATGAGGACGATCTCCGCACAGTCCATCACCGACACCGTCGCCCGCCTGTGCATCGAAGCCAACACCCGCCTGCCCCAAGACGTGGAAGCGGCTCTGGCCAGAGCGCGGGAGGAAGAGCCGTGGCCGCTGGCGAAAACCACCCTCGACCTGCTGTGGTCGAACCTCGGTGCGGCGCAGGAGAAGGCTCTGCCCATCTGTCAGGACACCGGCATGGCCTGCGTCTTCGTGGAGCTGGGAACGGATGTCCACATCGACGGCAGCTTTGAGGCCTCCATCCACGAGGGCGTCCGCCGGGGCTACACCGACGGCTACCTGCGCAAGAGCATCGTGGCCGACCCCCTGCGCCGGGGCAATACCGGCGACAACACCCCTGCCGCCATCACAGTCCACCTCGTGGACGGCGACGGCTGCACCATCACCGTGGCCCCCAAGGGCTTTGGCAGCGAGAACATGAGCCGCATCCAGATGCTCAAACCGGCCGACGGCGTGGAAGGGTTCAAGAAATTCGTGCTGGAAACGGTCACGCTGGCAGGCTCCAACCCCTGCCCGCCCATCGTGCTGGGCATCGGCGTGGGCGGCAGCTTCGACAAGGTCGCCTATCTGGCCAAAAAGGCTCTGCTCCGCCCACTGGACATCCCCAACCCGGACCCCTACTATGCCGCCCTCGAACGCGAACTGCTGGCCGCCGTCAACGAGACCGGCATCGGCCCGCAGGGCTTTGGCGGCAGGACCACCTGCCTGGGCCTTGCCATCGAGCAGATGCCCACCCATGTGGCGGGTCTGCCCGTGGCCGTGAACGTTTCCTGCCATGTCACCCGCCGTGCCAGCGCGACGCTGTAAACGATTCCCTTTCCGTCAAAGACATGAGCCTATTAGGAGGCTTGATGAACATGCAATACGAACTGACCACCCCCTGCACCGCGCAGGACCTGGCCCCGCTCCAGGCGGGCGACACCGTTCTGCTGTCCGGTGTGGTCTACACGGCCCGCGACCAGGCGCACAAACGGATGCTGGAAGCACTGGACCGGGGCGAACCGCTCCCCTTCGACCTCGAAGGCAGCGCCATCTACTACGTCGGCCCCACACCGGAGCGCCCCGGTGCGGTCATCGGCTCGGCCGGGCCCACCACCAGCGGCCGGATGGACGCGATGAGTCCCCGCCTGCTGGACCTGGGCAACAAGGTCATGATCGGCAAGGGCAAGCGGGATGCCGCCGTCAAGGAAGCCGTCGTGCGCAACGGCGCGGTCTATCTGGCCGCGCTGGGCGGGGCCGGTGCCCTGATGGCCAAGAGCGTCAAAACGCTGGAAGTCATCGCCTGGCCGGACCTCGGCTGCGAAGCCGTCCGCCGCCTGACCGTGGAGCAGATGCCCCTGACCGTCATTCTGGATGCCCACGGCGGCGACCTCTATCTCTCCGGCCCGGAAGCCTACCGCGCGTCCAGATAAGCACGTTCCACAAGATTTCAGGCCCTGTTTCCGGTCAAAATAGCAAAATCATGCAGAAGAAGCTCAGTTTGTTTTAGCAAACTTCCGCCGAACGACTTGCATCCCCCGGCAGAATGTGGTATCCTATAACAAACCGAACCGATGTGCGTTTTTCTGCTCCGGGCCGGAAATCAAGAAAGGCAGGAGGCCGACAACCATGCAGATCCACCAATCCGCAGAAGATTACCTTGAAACGATCCTGATGCTGAATCAGAGGATGGGCCGCGTCCGTTCCATCGACGTGGTCAACGAACTGGGCTACACCAAAGCCAGCGTCAGCATCGCGATGAAAAAGCTGCGGGAGAACGGCTACATTGCGGTGGACGGTGAGGGCAACCTGACCCTGCTGGAACCGGGCCGCGAGATCGCCGAACGCATTTACAGCCGCCACCGGCTGCTGACCCACTTCTTCGTGCAGCTGGGTGTGGAAGAGGACATCGCCGCAGAGGATGCCTGCAAGGCAGAGCATATCCTCAGCGAGCAGACGCTGGAAAAGATCCGCGAGTATGCCCTGCTCCACGACGCCGAGAGCACCCTGAAAAACGAAGACTGACCCAAAACCACAAAAGGGACTGCCCGAACCGGCAGTCCCTTTTCTGTTTTCACATCTTCAGTAGGCATCCAGCCCCAGGCTGACATCCAGTGCCTGATCGACCCGTTTCTGGTCTTCCGGCGTGATCTGCCCTGCGCGCTCCCGCAGGCGGTGTTTGTCCAGCGTGCGGATCTGCTCCAGCAGCACGACGCTGTCCTTGGCGAGGCCGGTGTCCGCTGCCCGGATATTGATATGAGTGGGCAGGCGGGCTTTGTCCAGCCGGGATGTAATGGCCGCCGCGATGACGGTGGGGCTGTGGCGGTTGCCGATCTCGTTCTGCACGATGAGCACCGGCCGGATGCCGCCCTGCTCGGACCCTACCACCGGCGAAAGGTCTGCGTAGAAAACTTCTCCTCTGTGTACTTCCATGGAATCAACCCTCCCTGTCTGCCTCTAGTATGGGCTGTGCCGGGCGGCGGTATGCACGCGGGGGCTTTCTTCCATTTTATGCAGCGGAGCGGATCAGGTTTCCGCCTGTTCCAGGACGCAGAACGCCAGCGCCATCCCGCCGTCGTGGCTGAGGGAAAGGCGGGCCATCACGTGATGCTCCTCCACCCAGGCCGCCGTCCGGCCGGAGAAGCAATACACCGGCGCCCCGGAGGGCAGGCGCAGCACCTCGATCTCACAGAGCGAAAACGGCTCCCGCAGGCCGGTGCCCGCCGCCTTGAGGAAGGCTTCCTTCGCCGCAAAATCTGCAGCGGCGCTGGCAGCTCTGTGGGCACGCCTGCGGGCGGAAGGGTCGGCCCGACACTCGGCCAGCGCAAGTGCCTGCCGCTCCCCGGTGCCAAATACCCGCGCCTCAAACGCCGCCCCGTACGCCCCAAACAGGCTTTTTTCCATCCGTGCCACCTCACAAAGATCACATCCTACCCCGAACAGCATGAAATCCTCCCCTTTCCAGGGCAAACGCCCCGTTGTTTTGACTTAAAATTTCCGTTGATTTTGGTGAATATGTGCAAATAGAGTCTGGAATCTTGAAGTTTACACTCGCTTCGTGTACAATGAACTATAGTTCTAGTTCCACTTCCGCTTTGGGCGTGGATAGAAATACCGAAGGGGGTGTACTGCGTGGGCGACGCAACTGCTATTTTTTCGATCCACGACAAAAAGGACGACGAAATTCATGAGATCATACAGCAAGTGTACGATGCATTGAAGGAAAAAGGCTACAATCCGGTCAATCAGCTGGTGGGCTACATCCTGTCCGAAGATCCCACTTATATCACGACCTACAAAGGAGCCCGCTCCCTCATCCGTAAAGTTGACCGGGACGATTTGCTGCAGGCTCTGCTCCGTAGCTACCTGAACGTCTGATCCGCTTTGTCCTTTCCGGCCCGCTGTCTCGCAGAAGACAGCGGGCTGTTTTCAGTTCAGCTGCCGCGTGAAGATCTGGTTCACCACCGTCTCATACTCCCACCCCTCGCGGGCCTTGCGGAGAGGCTTTTCCAGCGGGTCGGCCCCTTCGAACCGATGGATGAGATAGAACCAGTGCGCCTTCATCCGGCTGACGGCACAGCTGGCCGCGCCAAAGGCCTCGGTGTAGCCGTGGTAGAGGTCGTCACAGTAGCCGCGCAGTTCCTCTCTGGAAGCCGGTGCGCCGTCCCGCGCACGGCGGAACAGGGCCGGGTCTGCGATGAGCCCCCGCCCCACCATGATGCCCGACAGCTGCGGGAACTCCGCTTCCAGCGCGTGAAGCGCTTCCGGCGTCGTGACATCGCCGTTGTAGCAGACCGGCATCCGGCACTCCGGCAGCGCCGCGGCAAAGGCGGCACGGTCGGCCTGCCCCCGGTACAGCTGCTTCATCACGCGGGGATGGATGGTCAGCTCGCAGATGGGATAATGATTGTAGATATCCAGCAGAGCCGCAAACTCCTCCGGCTTCTGGACGCCAATGCGGGTCTTGACCGAGACCGGACCCTCCACCGCCGAAAAGACGGCGTCCAGAAAAGCGTCCAGCCGGGCGGGGTCCCGCAGCATCCCAGCTCCCTTGCCCTTGGCCGTCACCGTGCCGGAGGGGCAGCCGAAGTTCAGGTTGACCTCCGTGTAGCCCAGCTTCCGCACTTCGCCGATCATCCAGGCGGCCAGTTCGCCGTCTCTGGCCAGCAGCTGCGGGATCACGACCGTACCTGCATTGGCCTCCGGGGCCAGCTCCGCCATCTTTTTCGGGATGAGGACGCGGTTTTCCGGCGGCGACAGGAACGGCGCATAGTAGCGCGTGGGCGCATCGGCTGCGCCAAACCATTTCTGGTGCACCTGCCGCCAGATGCGGTCGGTCAGCCCCTCCATCGGGGCAGCATAATAGTTCATAGAAGACCTCACAATGTTAGAATGGCTCTATTGTAGCACAAAAAATGCCGCCGCGCATCTGTTTTGCGCAGCGGCATCGATCGATCTTGCAGGTTATTCGGCAAACAGCGGCGTGGACAGGTAGCGGTCGCCGGTATCGGGCAGGAGGACAACGATCTTCTTGCCTGCGTTTTCGGGGCGCTTTGCCAGCTCCAGAGCAGCCCAGACAGCTGCACCGGAGGAGATGCCCACCAGAACGCCCTCCTTGTGGCCGATCAGACGGCCGGTCGCAAAGGCGTCTTCGTTGGTGACGGGGATGATCTCATCGTAAATCTTGGTATCCAGCACAGCGGGGACGAAACCGGCACCGATGCCCTGGATCTTGTGTGCGCCTGCAACGCCCTGGCTCAGCACCGGAGAGGATGCAGGCTCCACGGCTACGACCTTGACGCCGGGGTTCTTGCTCTTGAGGTACTGGCCCACACCGGTGACGGTTCCGCCGGTGCCGACACCTGCCACGAAGATGTCCACTTCGCCGTCGGTGTCCTCCCAGATCTCCGGGCCGGTGGTCTCAATGTGCGCCTTGGGGTTGGCCGGGTTGACGAACTGACCGGGAATAAAGGCGTTCGGGATCTCCTTTGCCAGCTCATCGGCCTTGGCAATGGCACCCTTCATGCCCTTGGCACCCTCGCTCAGGACCAGCTCTGCGCCGTAGGCCTTCATCAGCTGGCGGCGCTCCACGCTCATGGTCTCCGGCATGACGATGATGATGCGGTAGCCCTTGGCCGCCGCCACAGCGGCCAGACCGATGCCGGTGTTGCCGGAGGTCGGCTCAATGATGACCGAACCGGGCTTCAGCTTGCCAGTGGCTTCTGCATCGTCGATCATCTTCTTGGCGATGCGGTCTTTGACCGAACCCGCCGGGTTGAAGTATTCCAGCTTTGCCAGGATGGTGGCCTTCAGGTCCTCCTGCTTCTCGATGTGGGTCAGCTCCAGCAGCGGAGTGTGACCGATCAGCTGATCTGCGGACGTATAAATCTTGCTCATAAGAATGTTCCTCCCTCTGCGGGCACCCGGCCCGGAACTATTTCGTCTCTCCATATTCCCTGCAAACCAACATCGTTTGTGGGTTTGATGGTATTATAGCCCTCTTTGCCCCGGTTGTCAATGGAAAAGTGCAAAAAACAGATTGAAAAGTTATAAACCCTGTTGTATAATAGGTTAAAATCAAAATTTCTCCCTCCCCTGCGGTGACATCTCCCCTGTTCGGAGGTCGGGCGGGCCGGTCTACGGCGTTGTCGCCTGCGGCTGCTGCCCATTTCCGCAGGACCAACGGTGAGACGGAGAGGTTGCTATACAATAAGGAGTGCACTATGATCGTTTCAACCAAAGGCCGCTATGCGCTGCGTGTGATGATCGACCTGGCCGAGCATCAGGCCGAACGCTATGTCCCGCTGAAGGAGGTCGCCGCGCGGCAGGATATCTCGGAAAAATATCTGGAGAACATCCTGAAAGTCCTGGTGCAGAACGGCTTTCTGGAAGGGCTGCGCGGCAAGGGCGGCGGCTACCGCCTGACCCGCAGCCCGGACCAGTACACGGTAGCAGAGATCCTGCTGCTGACGGAGGGCAGCCTTGCCCCGGTGAGCTGCCTGACGCCGGGAGCCCCGGCCTGCGAGCGGATGGCCAACTGCCGCACCTATACGATGTGGAAAGGTCTGAACGACCTCATCGCCGACTACTTCGGCAAGATCACCCTCGCCGACCTCGCCGCACCGGAGCAGGCGGGAAATGATTATGTGATCTGATCTGCATCCCCCGCATGAAAACGCAGGGGTGCAGAGCGGCCCCACAGCGGTCGTCATACCAGCCGCGCCCACGCCAGCCATCATTCAATGGCAGTGTGCGGAAAAGGAGAATATTTTATGTGGTTTGTTTTTGCGCTGGGCTCTGCGGTATTTGCCGCACTGACTTCCATTCTTGCGAAGATCGGCATTGACGGCGTGAACTCCACGCTGGCCACGGCCATTCGCACCGCCGTTGTGCTCCTGATGAGCTGGGGCATGGTGTTCCTGACCGGGACGCAGACCGGCATCGGGGATATTTCTCACAAAAGCTGGCTGTTCCTGATCCTATCCGGCCTTGCCACCGGTGCAAGCTGGCTGTGCTATTACCACGCATTGCAGATCGGTGCAGCATCCAAGGTGGTCCCCATTGATAAACTGAGCGTGGTCATCACGCTGGCACTGGCATTTTTCATCCTGCATGAACCGTTCACGGCCAAAAGCCTGATTGGCTGTGCGCTCATTGCTGCGGGGACTTTGTTCATGGTATTATAAAAGAGTATGAAAGCAGGAAAAGGGCGAAGCACGAGAAATTGACTATTTCAGTGCTGGAACGGTAGACAGTGTTATGCTCTGCATGAGACTTGCGCTGATTGATGCCCTTTTCAAGCAGGAAAAGCCTTTTGTTCTATTGGATGATCCTTTTGTAAATCTGGATGATGAGCATACAGAACGTGCGCTGGAGATGCTAAAGGAAATTGCAAAGAATAAGCAGGTCGTGTATATGGTTTGCAATAGTAGCAGGTGCTGATTTTCCACGGAAACTGGCATAATGAAAAGACGACCACTCACTACGCCTGCCGGCGGCGTGAGTGGTCGTTTGCTATATTGGATGATTATATTTCCAGTCTGCCATGGTCGCAACCAAGCGAGAGATAATGCTCAATCTCCCCTCTCAGCACAAGCTGAGCATACTCCAAGGGCTTATGGTACAGCAGCCAGTCCAGTTCTGCCCGCTGTGCCGGGGTGTTGCCGTACTCGTTCTCGACAGCGATGCAGTCAATGGCAATGGTAGTGCCACCCTCGAACCGGGCTTCCACCCGGTTGGTGTCCATGTTGTAGCGGCAGGAAAGTAGTTTGTTCATAAGAAAGCCTCCATGTTTTTCACATTTACTTCTTCTGCGGTGGAAAGTTCCGGCTGTCCGTTTGCAGATTCATGAACCCACTTTTTGATGTAGCCCTTTGCAGGTCTACACCCATCCACCACACGCCCGATTCTTACACCAAACGCAAACTTGTCGGGGCGGGGCCCCTCCATCTTGCTACGCAAGACCGTTCGGTCGCTTAAAAGCCCCACTGGGGCTTTCATTGCTCCGCTTCGCTGCGCAAACGCGAACAACGCTCTTTTTGCTCTGCACAAAATCATACATCATTTGGCGTAAAATTAGCGTATTGTGTAGTTTTCGCTGGAAATCCATCAAAAGAAAAAAACCGAAACTTCTCAGTGCATCAAGAAGTTTCAGGCTTTGTTTTGCTTAAATTGGAAATTTACTGCTCAATCGGCTTCATCGTGGGGATAGGTCAAGGAAGGCTCACAAATGGCTTTATTTTCCTTTATAAGCCTATCCATGCGGCTTCCTTTTTCCTGCTCCCGTACATCACCCTACGCAACTCTCCACAACTTACCGGCAATTTGGTGTAAAAGTGGTGTAGTAGTTGGTGTAGTGGATTTCAGACTGGAATGCCCAGTTTACCGTTCAGATTTGCAAAGGAATGGGCTTTGGCTTCCTTGGTGGCTTCCGCGTAAATCTCCATCGTGGTGCTGATGTCCCGGTGTCCCATGATGTCCTGAATGATCTTCAGGTTGGTTTCATTTTCACACAGCCGGGTGCAGAACGTGTGCCGGAGATTATGGCAGGAGAAAGGCGGCAGCAGCTGCGGCTCCCGTTTTTCCTTTTCGGCCTTTTCCAGTTCGGCTTCGTTGTATGCCACGCTGATGCGCTTGATGGCGCGGTTGACCGTCTGCGGGTTCTGCGGCTGGCCGAAGCGGTTCAGAAACACGAAGTCCGAGATTCCGTCGATTTCGTATTCGCATACCAGTTCCAGCTCCTGCTGGTTGATGCGTTCCTGCTCCAGTGCCTTCCGCACTTCGGGCAAGATCGGAATTGCCCGCTTGCCTGCGGCAGTCTTGGGTGTGGACATGGTGAAATAGCAGCCACCGTCCTCGTGGTCATGGTACACCAGATTGTGCTGGATGGTGATAAACCCACTCTCAAAGTCGATGTCGTTCCAGCACAGGCCAACCGTTTCCGAGATGCGGCATCCGGTACCCAGCATGAAGGTGAACATCGGGAGCCAGTGCTGGAACTTCGGCGTTTTCTTGATGAAATTCAGAAACGCCTGCTGCTGGGGCAGGGTCAGAGCGTGGCGTTTGGGCGTTTCGTACTGGTGGGCGGCTTTTATAGCCGTCAGGACACCATCCGTGGGATTCACACGGATGTACTCATCGTCCACCGCCACCGCAAAGACCTGATGAAGAACATTCTGAATGGTTTCCAGCGTGTTCAACGCCATCTTGCCGTTGCGGACGATGCCATTGTAGTAGCTGCGGATATCCGACTTGCGAATGTCCTTGAGCTTCATCATGCCGATCTCATCCCGGACGAACCGATTGTACATATAGACGTAATTGGCGAAGGTATGCTCTTTCAAGCCCACCTTGTTCTTACGCCACAGTTCAAACAGGTCATTCAGGGTCAGGCTGCACTCCGGAATGCGGATGCCATCTGCCAAGTCGTGCTGGATCTTCTCTTCCTTTTCGCGCAGCCCCTCCAAGGTTGCATCATAGATGGTATGGCGTTTTCCGTTTTTTGCAGTCCAACGGTACATATACAGCCCGTCGCTCTTGCGGTAGACCTCGCCATCTTTCAAAACACGGCCTTTATTATCTTTACGTCTTTGCATATAAACTCTCCTTTTCATTCACAGAATGTTGAAAAGGAGCCTTACGCCATGAGTATACCATGACGCAAGACTCCCTGCAACATCAAACGGTCAATTTTCTACACCGCATCAGATCGAGAATGCCGTGTCCAGATATTCGTCCAGCTTACGGCGTTTGATCAGCCGTTTGGTTCCGTTCCAAAGGACGAACTTGCATTCATCGCTATCGGTCATTGACCGCAGTTTATTGATACCGATCCCAGAGTAAGCCGCCGCTTCCTCCAAGGTCAGATTACTCTTTTGCCAAATCGGAACTTCTTTCACTTGCACCTCCATATCCTTGTAACCGGGTGCCGGGGCAGAAGGTGCCAGCTTTCTGCCCCAAACGCTCCCGATGAGGTTCAGATTTCCGAGTGCCCCTCCTGTGTGCGGGGTTGTGCCGCTGGTTTATTTTGTGCCTGTTCTGCCTGCAAGCGGTTCAGCAGTTGCAGAACGGAATCCCGTGCTTTCTCCTTGACCTGCTCCTTGCCTTTCTGCCGGGCCTCCGGTTTCAGGAGCTTCTCTTGCAGACGTGTAGCAGTGGTCTGCATAGTCTTGAGGAACTTGTCCAGCACGGTGTCCAATCGATGGGCGGCATACTCTCTCGTGGACTGCGGAGCCTTGCGTTCCGGGGACAGCACCCACTTCTTCGTTTCCTCGATCATCCGCATATCTTCCTTGCGGGTCTCGGTGCGTACTACATCCGTCACGACCTCCACCGCCTTGTCGTAGGCTGCTACCGAAACATCTTCCAGCAGGGTCTCCATGTCCGATACTTTCAGGGTCAATTCATCCAGCTTATTCTGCTGGGCGGCAAGTTGCTCCTTCTGCTTGGCAAGGATGAAATCCTGCTTTTCCAGATATTTGCGGCTGCCGTACTCCGCTTCTTCCTCCAAATCTAACCCATGACGTTTTGCAATCTCAAACAGCATTTTTCGACAGGCGGCATCGAAGGTGATTTTGCGGTTGTTGCGGCGGCTGAGGGGTTTGGCCGGGTCGGGCAGGTCGAAGCCCAACGCTTCCAGCGCCTTTTCCTGCTGGGGTGCCACCTCGCCGTACTTATTCTCACAGTCGAACACATGGCGCTCATGGATGTGGGGTGTGCTTTCGTCCAGATGCAGTGCCCAGTCCAGCACATGAACATGGTCGCCATACTTGGCTTTGAACGCCTCGATGAACTCGGTGACGATGTTCAGCAAATCCTCTGCGGAGGCATGGTCGTCCATTGTTCCCAGCTGATAGATAGTTTCTTCCGGGCAGGTCTTGCGGCTGGACAACAGGTCGGGAATGGAGCGGTTGCGCTCTGTGTGCCGGATCTTGGCGTTACGCTCATTCTGGCTTTCGACAAAGGCAGTGTAGTGGGTCTCATAGAATTGCCGTTCCACATCTGAAAAGGTCGCCGCCAGATCATCCGGGTCGGGTGGAGCGAGAGCCGAATGGAAGCCGTGGAAGCAGTCCCAGTAGATGTTGCCCTTGGCTCGTTCCGGGTCGATGTGCTCACTGTTAGCAAGGTTGAAACTGCGGTCATTGTGCTTGGGGTTGTAAGTGCCGTGTGCTCCGGCTCGTCCGTTGTGTCGTGTCAGTTTCAGATAGACATCCCTCCGTTTCAACAGCTTGGCGGGGAGAACGCAGCAGCGGAGCTGCTGGATCTGCCGCCGTTTTGCGCCAGATAATACCCAGTAGGATATGACGCACAGCATCATATCACTGGGGCAAAGAGCTGCGCTCTCTGCACTCTTGCTCCGGGCAAGCTGACAGGCAAAGATTTGCGAATCCCTGCCCGCAGCTCGTCCGGCTTTTTCAGTTGGCCAAATTGACCAACTGATTTTGCCTGTTCCCAAAATGGTAACAGGCAGATAGACGGTCTGATAACGGCCATCCCACCCTGATTCCCATTTTGGGGAATTGGGTAGGAGCTGGTAAGTACCGTTTCCCGTCACTTACCACTCTTGGCAAACTGTCAACCTGACACTTTGCCACCCCCCTATAAAGGAGAACTTTGGCGTTTTGCTGCGTACGTGCGTACGCAACAGGCGGCTTTCTTTGTACGCACGTACGCAGCGAAAGACCGAAAACGCACCATATAGGGGGATCAAAAGCGGGTCATGCCCGCCAGCTATTGGGGGTGAGGTCGGGCTGCACAAGGGCTTCGATGCCCACAAAGCCCCGGACACGCCGCCCGGACGAGTTGACGATGTTGTTGGTGGATTCCAGATTATACCTGCGCTGGTTGGCGATCAGCGCATCGCTGAACCCTCGTGCCTTGATCGCATTCAGGCTGTTCTCCTCGCACCACATCTTGTAGACCTCATACAGCTCTTTCGAGCTGGTGCAGGCATCCGCCTTCAGGCGGATGTAGCCCTCGGATTCGAGGAAATCGAACACATTGTTGTTGTCCCGCTTCACCAGTTCCCGGTTGCGCTTGGCACGGTCACTCTCGGTGAACTGGAAGCCATTCTTCACCAGCCGCTGCAAGCCCTCAAATGCCCACAGCAGGATGCCCTCGACCTCTGCCGCCATCTTCTCGGCAATGTCCGGGTCGTCCACACGAGACAGGGGCTTGTCCTTGGTGGTCAGGATGAGCTGACGGCGATAGAAACCGTCCGAGCGGTCATACAATGCCTGCAAATCGCCATTGCTAAACGCCAGCAGGCGGGCGTACATCCAACCCTGATAACTCTGCTTGCCCTTGCGCTCCAAGTCCATCTGCCCCTGTGCGGTCACGATGGACTTGACATAGTTGGTCTGGCGCAGGGCTTCCATCCGCATATCATCGTCCACGCAGAGCAGGGTGTGTTCGAGGTCGGCACGGGCAAAGCGGTTCTCCGAGATCTTGCCGATGCTGCCATCCTTCATGTTGCAGCCGAACAGCCGGGACAGCACCACGCCGATCTGCGACTTGCCCTCACCGCCGCTGCCCTTGATGACCATCATGCGCTGACCCTTGTTGCTGGGGATCAGGCAGTAGCCGATGAACTCCTGCACCGTGGGAACGTCCTCCGGGTAGAGCAGGTCGGACAGGAACCGCAGCCAATGGGTGGGCTGTGCAGCTTTCGGGTCATATTTGACCGGGAGCCGGTTGCGGACGATCTCCGGCTTGCCCTCCTGAAAGGTGCCGTCCAGATACAGGGTTCCGTTTGCCAGCGCAATGCGGTCGGTGACAGGTGGAAAGTCCTCCACCTGTGCCGCCAGTTTCAGCACATCCACCACATTGGTGACCTTCTTGGCAAGGTTTGCCCCGACATATTCACGCATCATCTCGAAAATCTCGCAGCGCAGGGGCATGGTATCGGTCATGCGGCCATCCGGGGTGAAAAATGCGCCATTCGAGTAAAGCAGCTGGTGGGTACTCAGAAAATCGTCACAGAACAGGGATTCGTTGAAAAAACCTTTCTTGAACCATGCAGGGGTAAAATTACTCATAGGCATTCCGTCCTTTCTTGGCGTTACGGAAAAACGATGTGATCATTTTGATCACATCGTTTTACTCCGCAACTGGGAAATCAACGTCCTGCCGTTCTCCCTGCATGGCTTTCCTGCCCCCCTTCCGGCGGCGTTTTCCGGCTCTCCTTCTCAGGGTCATCGCCGGGTATCCCATGCAGACGGTCATGTGGTTTTCAAGGTGCAACGGGCAAAACGGCAACAAAAAAGCCGTCACAAAACAGACCAGCCCTGCCTTCGCTTTTTCTGGAAGGTCATGCTAGTCGGTTATGTAACGGCTGAAAGCCAAAATGTTCAGCCCCGCAGGGCCAGAACGAATATGTAAAAATATGTTATATTCAATTGTTGGGATAGATTACCACAAAAATCGAGCCGTGTCAACAAAAAGTTTTGAGAACACGTCACTTTCGGCAGTGTGCAAGAAAAAACGAGGGAAACTTTGGCAAAAAGAGAGAGGGCTGGACAGTGCCAGCCCTCTTGACAAGCAGATTTATATAGTTTGAAGGCGATTTTTCAATGCTATGATATTTTGATGGATCTGCATGATCACATCCTTAAACGCAGCATCATCTTTTCCAGTCGGGTCTTCCAATCCCCAGTTATCATCAAATGGTCTACCAATAAAAGGACATCCCACATTGCAGCCCATGGAGATGGCGATATCCGGTTCTGGAATATCCGAAATCAGCTTAGAATACTGCGTCTGCTCCATGTCGATGCCATAAAGCTTCTTCATCAACCGCACGGCATCCTGATTGATTTGCGGCTTGGTTTCCGTTCCGGCAGAATAGCTTTCAAACACGTCGGACGCCAGTGCTTTGCCCAATGCCTCCGCAATCTGGCTGCGGCAGGAGTTATGGACACAGATAAATGCAACTTTTGGTTTGGTCATGCGGGAAACCTGCCTTTCGTTTTGTTTGCGATTTTTACGAGGAAAAGCATCACAGGCACTTCGGTCAATACACCAACCGTTGTGGCAAGTGCGGCAGGAGAAGTCGTTCCGAATAGAGCGACAGCTACCGCAACCGCCAATTCAAAGAAGTTGGATGTGTTACGTTCGTTCATGCTCTTACCTTCTTCAAAATAACGATGACTTCATCCTTTTTCAGCACCTTGCCATAGGACACCACCTGACCGTCCACCACCAAAGCGGGGGTGGTCATCACACCATAGGCGGCGATCTTTTCAAAGTCCCGCACATGGTCAATGGTCGTATCCATCCCAAGCTCCCGCAGTGCGTCTACAGTTGCCGCTTCCAGCGCATTACACTTGGCACAGCCGCCCCCAAGAATTTTGATCCCGGACTCCTTCTTTTCGGCTTCTGCCGCCTGCATGACTTCCGGCGTACAGCTCCCGCCGCAGCAGCAAGGCTGCTTTTGTTCTTCTTTTTTCTTACCAAATCCAAAAATTGACATTTTGATACCCTCCAATTATAAAATGAACCCCTGAAACAGGTTGAATAAGTAACCTACAACGATAATGCCCAAAGCGCAGATAGCGATAAAAACACCCAGCAGCTTCGGCTTAACTGCCTTGCGCAGCATGATCATTGACGGCAAAGACAGCGTGGTAACACCCATCATAAAGGCAAGCACCGTACCAAGCTGTGCGCCTTTTCCAAGCAAAGCCTCAGCAATGGGAATCGTGCCGAAAATATCGGCATACATAGGAATGCCGATGATGGTTGCTAATATTACGCCGAATGGGTTATGGCTGCCGAGAACCGCCACAACCCAGCTTTCTGGAATCCAGTTGTGAATGACAGCCCCGATGCCTACGCCGATGAGAATGTACGGAAAGACCTTCTTGAAGGTTTCCGCTACCTGATCCTTGGCATAAACTAGCCGTTCCTTCTGCGTCAGTGTTGGGGAGGCAATGTCCACGGCAGATGCCCTGCGGATAAATTCCTCCACCTGATTTTCCATGTGCAGCTTTTCAATCAGCGTACCGCCAGCCACAGCAATCACAAGCCCCAGCACCACATAGAGAATCGCAACCTTTGCCCCGAAAATACTCATCAGAAGAACAAGACTTCCCAAGTCCACCATAGGCGATGAAATCAGGAATGAGAAGGTCACACCCAGCGGCAGTCCGGCACTGGTAAATCCGATAAACAGTGGAATGGACGAGCAGGAGCAGAACGGTGTTACCGTGCCGAGCAGGGCTGCGATGCAGTTTGCCCAGATACCGTGAAACCGCCCCATAATTTTCTTACTGCGTTCCGGCGGAAAATAACTCTGAATGTAGGAGATCAGATAAATCAGCACACAGAGCAGCACGGTGATCTTAATCACATCATAGAGGAAGAACTGAATGCTCCCACCGATTCGGCTTGTTGCGTCCAATCCCAATGTGCCGAGTAGATTTCCAATCAGCGTATTCAGCCACTTCATGCCGAGGATTTGATCGGTGATAAACTTGCCCATCAGGAGCAGCACCCCCCTTCGCTATTAGAGCCGCAGCCGCAGCAGGTCAGTCCCTCTATAAATTCTTTGAACTGGGTCAGGGTTTCGCAGTTCAGGGAGTAGTGCTGCCACTTGCCATCCTTGCAGGCATTCACTAGTCCGCACTCCATCAGAATCTTCATGTGGTGAGAGAGGGTCGGCTGGGTAATTTCAAACCGTTCCAGCAGCTTACAGCCGCACTTCTCACCGTCCGACAGCATCTTTACGATTTCCAGCCGGTTCGCATCGCCCAGCGCCTTGCAGATCAAAGCCACATCCATAGCATTCATAGAAACACCTCACATTGATAATCGTCTATGCGTATAGTGTAGCATATACATAGATGATTGTCAATACATTTGTGCAAATAAAAGCAGGTACACCGCATTTCTACAGTGTACCTGCTTTTCATCATATTGTGGGTAGTTTGTCTACTACACCAATCCGCCTATTCACTTGTTACACCACACCGCTTTGTAAGGCTCCTTTTCGGGAAAACGTCCCAAAATTGGTGTAGTTGTGGTGTAGTACCGCAGATGCCGTCTGAAATCTATTCTGAATTTCATCGTATCTGCGTTTTAATTTTGCATTTCACTGGTCAATCGGCTTCATCGTGGGGAACAGCAGCACGTCACGGATGGAGGCGCTGTCGGTCAGGAGCATGACAAGGCGGTCCACGCCGAAGCCGAGGCCGCCCGTGGGAGGCAGGCCGTACTCCAGAGCGTTGACGTAGTCGTAATCGACCTGAGCCTTGCAGTCGGGCTCGATGGCCTTGCGCTCGGCAACCTGGCGCTCGAAGCGGCCCTTCTGGTCGATGGGGTCGTTCAGCTCGCTGAAGGCGTTGCCGTACTCGGTGCAGTCGATGAAATACTCGAACCGCTCGGTGAAGGCGGGATCATCCGGCTTGCGCTTTGCCAGCGGGCTGATCTCGACGGGATAATCGTAGATGAAGGTGGGCTGGATGAGCTTGTCCTCGACGAAGGCGTCGAAGAACTCGGCCAGGATGGCACCCTTGGTGGGCACTTCGGGCAGCTCAACGTGGTGCTCCTTGGCCGCAGCGATGGCATCCTCGTCGGTCTTCCAGTCGTTGAAATCCACGCCGGAATACTTCTTGACGGCCTCTATCATGGTCAGACGCTCCCAGTGGCCCATGTCGATCTGCTTGCCCTGATACGGGATGACCATACCGCCGCAGATCTTGAGGGCCAGGCGCTTGTACAGCTCCTCGACCAGGTCCATCATGCCGTGGAAATCAGTGAATGCCTGATACAGCTCGATGGTGGTGAACTCCGGGTTGTGCTTGGGGTCCATGCCCTCGTTGCGGAAGATACGGCCGACCTCATATACACGATCCATGCCGCCGACGATCAGACGCTTCAGATAAAGCTCCGTCTCGATGCGCAGGACCATATCCATGTTCAGGGTGTTGTGGTGGGTGTAGAAGGGGCGGGCCGAAGCGCCGATCTCAAACGGCGTCAGGATGGGGGTATCGACCTCCAGGAAGCCCTTCTCGTCCAGATATGCGCGGATCTCCTTCAGGATCTGACTGCGCTTGACGAAGGTCTCCTTGACTTCGGGGTTGGCGATGAGGTCCACATAGCGCTGACGGTAACGGGTCTCGGTATCGGTCAGGCCGTGGAACTTCTCCGGCAGGGGGCGCAGGCTCTTGGCCAGCAGGGTGAGCTCTTCTGCGCGGACGCTCAGCTCACCGGTCTTGGTTCGGAACACTTCACCCTTGACGCCGATGATATCGCCGACGTCCAGCTTCTTGAACGCAGCGTAGGACTCTTCGCCCAGCTCATCGCGGCGGACATACAGCTGGATATCGCCCTTATCGTCGCGCAGATGGGCAAAGCTGGCCTTGCCCATGACGCGCTTGGACATCATACGGCCGGCCAGAGCCGCCTTCTTGCCGGAATCGGTCTCGTTGGGCAGGTCCTTGAATTCTTCCTTCAGGTCAGCCGAATAGGCATCCTGCGGGAACTTGGTCAGGGTGAACGGGTCGTGACCCGCAGCCTGCAGGTCGGCCAGCTTCTGGCGGCGCACCTGCACCTGTTCGCTCTCGCTCAGGCCGGCAGCAGGATTTCTCTTTTGTTCTTCCATTGCTTCCTCCCGTGTTCTGCTCAGTTGGCTGCGTGGGTGATGCTCCGCACCGTGTACTCCACGGTGTGGCCGGTGGGCAGCAGGACCTCTGCCTTCTCGCCCACGGCCTTGCCCAGCAGAGCATGGCCGACGGGGCTTTCATCGCTGATCTTGCCGCTCAGGGGGTCTGCCTCGGTGCGGCCGACGATATCGTACTCCTCGGTCTCATCCTCGCCAGTCATCAGGATGGTGACATGGGTGCCGACGGCAACGTTCTCCACGCTCAGCTCGCTCTCATCGATGACGACAGCGTTCTTGACCATCTGCTCCAGCTCGGTGATGCGGTTCTCGACCAGGCCCTGGGTGTTCTTGGCCTCATCGTACTCGCTGTTTTCCGACAGGTCGCCGTGGCTGCGGGCTTCCTTGATCTCTTCTGCCAGCTCCTTGCGGCGGACAGTCTTGAGGTATTCCAGTTCATCCTGCACAGCCTTCAGGCCGGCAGCGGACATCTTGATTTCTTGTGCCATTTTGGGATTCTCTCCTTGTCTATTGGATTGACGCAGCCGCAAAGCCGCGCACGAGTGCTATTTTGACTGTTCTATTATAATGGCAAGCCGGGATATTGTCAACAAAAACGACGGTTCTGCAATGCAAAAAACTGCAAAAGGCCCCACCGGCAGAGGGAATTGCCGACGGGGCCTTGAAGATGTTGATGTTTACCCTCTCAGTCATCGCTGCGCGATGCCAGCTCTCCCGAAGGGCGAGCCATTGGCAGATCGGGCAGCGAATACGGACTGCTTGGGTTCAATTTTCGGTAAAATGGCGAGCGCTGTGCTCAATCATCCGCAGCTTCGTCCAGGTTGCCCAGCTTTCTGGCCTGCTCGACGACGGCGGGCACCAGCATTTCGGGCAGGATCTCATAGCGGGCAAACTCGGTGGTGAACCAGCCGCGGCCCTGCGTGGTCTGACGGATGAAGGTGGTGAAGCTGCTCAGCTCGGCCAGCGGCACTTCGGCGATGATGGTCTGCATTCCGTCCTCATCCGGCTCCATGCCCAGCACACGGCCGCGGCGCTTGGTGACGTCGCCCATGATATCGCCGGTGTTGTCGTTGGGAACGTGCGCTTTCAGGGTGTGGATGGGTTCCAGGATGACGGGGCCAGCTTCGGGCATCGCGGCCTTATAGGCCAGCTTGGCCGCCATGATGAAGGCCATTTCGGAGCTGTCCACGGGGTGGTAGCTGCCGTCCAGCAGGGTGGCCTTCAGGCCGACCACAGGATAACCGGCCAGCACACCCTTTTCTGCGGCCAGACGGACGCCCTTTTCAACGGCCGGGAAGAAGTTCTTCGGGACACTGCCGCCGAAGACCTTTTCCTCAAAGACGACCTGCTCGCTGTCGCAGGGCTCGAAGTTGATGACGACATCGCCGAACTGGCCATGACCGCCGGTCTGCTTCTTATGACGGCCCTGCTTCTGGCAGGCCTTGCGGATGGACTCGCGGTAGGCGATGCGGGGAGCCTCCAGGCCAATCTCGACGCCGAACTTGTTCTTCAGCTTGGCCTTGACGACGTCCAGATGCTGCTCACCCAGACCGCCGATGATCTGCTGGTGGGTCTCGGCGTTGTTCTCGTAGCTCAGGGTGGGGTCTTCTTCCATCAGGCGGGCCAGCGCACTGCTGATCTTGCCCTCGTCGCCCTTCTTGGCCACGGTGACGGCCATGAACAGGCTGGGCAGCGGGAAGACCGGTGCGGGCAGCTTGACCACGCGGGAAGCATCGCAGAGGGTATCGCCAGTCTTTGCGCTGACCAGCTTTGCCACAGCGCCGATGTCACCGGCACCGATGCCGTCGTTCTCAATCTGCTTCTTGCCGATGACAGTCAGGGGCTTGTTGATCTTTTCGGTGTCGCCGGTGCGGGCATTGGTCAGGGCCAAGCCTGCGGTGACCTTGCCGCTGATGACGCGCAGATAGCTCAGCTTGCCCACGAACGGGTCGGCCACGGTCTTGAAAACGTAGGCAGCGGTAGGCTCCGATTCGGTGCAGTGCAGTTCGACAGGCTCGCCGTTGGCGTCCTCGGCCATGGTGCACTCCTCGTGCTCCGGGCTGGGCAGCAGCTTGTGCATGTTGAACAGCAGCATATCCAGTGCCTGCTGGTTGACCGCACTGCCGCAGAAGACGGGGGTGATGAGGCCGTCCTTGACGCCCTTGCGCATTCCCTCGACGATCTCCTCGGTGGTGAAAGGCTCACCGCCGAAGAATTTCTCCATCAGCTCATCGTCGGTCTCAGCGATGGCCTCGCTCATGGCCTCGATCAGGCCCTGGAAGCGGTGGCCGATGTCGGGCAGATCCACCTGAATCTGTTTGCCGCCCTCATACTTGAAGGCCTTCTGGCTGAACAGATTGATGTACACCGGGGTGCCGTCGTCGAGCTTGGCCGGGACGACGCAGGGGCAGATCGTGGAGCCGAAGCGGATCTTCATGTCTTCCAGGATCTTGAAGTAGTTCGCGTTTTCCAGGTCGCACTTGGAAACAAAGACCATGGTGGCCTTGCCGTTCTTGCGGGCCAGCTGGAAAGCCTTCTCGGCACCAACGGTCACGCCGCTGCGGCCGGAGACGCACACCAGCACGCTCTCCGCAGCCCGGATGCCCTCATACTCACCGGCCTCAAAATCGAACAGGCCCGGTGCATCAATGAAGTTGTACTTGATGCCCTCGTACTCCACGGGGACGACCGACGCCGACAGGCTGGCCTTGCGCTTTGCTTCCTCAGGGTCAAAGTCCGAAATCGTGGTGCCGTCTTCGACCCGGCCCATACGCTCCGCTGCGCCCGAAAAATAGACCAATGCCTCAGTCAGCGTCGTTTTGCCGCTGCCGGCATGGCCTGCAATCAAGATATTACGGATGTTGTTGCTTGCGTATTTCATATCGGTTTTTCCCTCTTTCCGCCGCACGGAGCGTTCTCTCCGTTTTTGTGGCATATTTTACAAAGATAATACCACACTTCAGGCGATTTTCAAATAGATTGCTTGAAAATTTTGCTCCTTGACCCGCCAAACTTGCCGCCCTGCTTTTGTGCATTTTGACCGTCCGGCTCAAAAATCGACCGGAAAACGCGCAGAAAGTTCTCGTAAGCAGAGGGCCGCCCGCTCACTCCCGCCGTGCGCATCGACCAGCACATAGCCGTTCGGCTGCGTACTGGTTCGCCAATAAGCCCGGCGCAGCGGATAAGGAACTCCGGGAGCTGGAAGCGTTCTGCTTCCTCTCCGGCTCCTACGGCGGCTACCTTTCCCAGCGTATCTGCCTGATGCGCAAAAAGCAGAAGAACGAGAGCGGCGTTGGCTGGAAACTGCAATATTTCTGGCACCGGCTCTTTCCGCCCTTTGCTATTTTGTGTATGCGCTACCCCAAGCTGAAAACGGCCCCCTGGCTGCTGCCCTATTTCTGGCTCTGCCGCCTGTTCGATTTCAGCTATTGGAAAAACAACTTCCACCGCGAGATGGCGACCCTGCAGCAGGTGGAACAGAAGAAAATGTGACGGTCCGTCCGGGTACTCGATGAGGTGGTGCATCGCGCCGAAATCCCCGAATGGCACTTCGGCTGCAAGTTCCATCCCAAGGTGCTGATTTCTTTCGCACTTCGACTTCGCGTCGGTGTCCAGCACGACCGGGATGCCGAGGCGGTTCCCCTCCGCAAAGACGATATCCATGACCTTGCGCATAAGCCCTGCTCTTGGTACGGCTCGGTCACACAGACCCTGCCGACATAGACGCAGGGCTTTTTCTGTTCTTTTGAGTTCCCCTCGTCAACTTTTATTTTTATTCTATCATCATTGTTCTTGTACAGAAGACAGTTATTCCAGACTTCCGCAGCCGGGGCAGACAAAAAGAAGCCCGCTGCAACCATACAGCGGGCTTCGGGAAAGGATCTTATTTTGCGTAATCGACAGCGCGGCTCTCGCGGATGACGTTGACCTTGATCTGGCCAGGGTAATCCAGCGTGTCCTCGATCTTCTTTGCGATCTGGCGGGCCAGCAGGATGACCTGATCGTCGCTGATGACATCGGGCTTGACCATGATGCGCACTTCGCGGCCTGCCTGAACGGCAAAGGCCTGCTCGACGCCCTCGAAGCTGGAAGAGATCTCCTCCAGATTCTCCAGACGCTTGACGTAGCTCTCGACGTTCTCACGGCGGGCACCGGGGCGGGCGGCGCTGATAGCGTCGCAGGCCTGGATGATGAAGGCCAGCGGGGTCTTCGGCTCCACATCGCCGTGGTGGGCCTCGATGGCGTGGATGACCTGGGTGTTTTCCTTGTACTTGCGGCAGATGTCCACACCGATCTGCACATGGCTGCCCTCGATCTCGTGGTCGAGCGCCTTGCCGATATCATGCAGCAGACCGGCACGGCGGGCCAGCGTGACGTTCACGCCCATCTCGCCTGCCAGCAGGCCGGCCAACCAGGCCACCTCCATGCTGTGGGTCAGAGCATTCTGGCCGAAGCTGGTTCGGTACTTCAGGCGGCCGATGAGCTTGATGAGGTCGGGGTGCAGGCCATGGATACCAAGCTCCATCACGGCCTTCTCGCCCTCGCGCTTCATCTGCAGTTCCAGATCGTGGCGGCACTTTTCCACCGTTTCCTCGATGCGGGCGGGGTGGATGCGGCCGTCGCCGATCAGGCGTTCCAAGGTCATGCGGGCCACTTCGCGGCGGGTCTGGTCGAAGGAGGACAGGGTGATGGCCTCCGGGGTATCATCGATGATGAGGTCCACACCGGTGGCCGTTTCCAGCGCACGGATGTTGCGGCCCTCGCGGCCGATGATGCGGCCCTTCATCTCATCGCTGGGCAGCGGCACCACGCTGACGGTGGTCTCGCTGCAATGGTCGGCTGCACAGCGGGCAATGGCCTGCCCGATGAGGTTGCGGGCCAGATTGTCGCAGTTCTCCTTCAGGTCGGTCTCGTAGGCTGCCACACGGACGGCCTTTTCGTGGGTCAGTTCCTCGTCCACCTTGTGCAGCAGCACTTCGCGGGCGTCTTCCTGGCTCAGACCGGCCAGCGTTTCCAGCCGCTCCATCTCCTTGGCGCGGATGGCGTCCACCTCCGCCAGATGGGCGTCGGCTTCCTCGTTCTTCTTCTTCAGCTCTTCTTCTTTTTTCTCCAGAGCTTCGGTCTTGCGGTCCAGAGCTGTTTCTTTCTGGTCGATGCGGTTCTCCTGACGGGTGATCTCAGCGCGGCGCTGCTTGATCTCCTTGTCGGCTTCCGCCTTCTGGGCGTCCACCTCTGCTTTCAGGCGGAAGGCCTCGTCCTTTGCTTCCAGAACAGCTTCTTTTCGTTTTTGGTCTGCGGTCTTGATCGCTTCGTTCACCAGCCGGGTCGCCTCGGCTTCGGCGCTGCCGATCTGGGCCTCGGCGGTCTTTTTACGGTTGTTGTAACCAATAAAATAACCCCCGCCGATACCGGCAGCTGCTGCGATCACGGCCACGATCAAAACCAATGCGATCGTGGGCATCGTGTTCACTCTCCTTAACGTTAAAGTTCAAATTCAACGAAATGCTGGAGACGCTGCCAGGCAAGGCGTGGGCAACAAGACAAAATCAAGCTCTCAACACAAAAGAAGCCGGACCGGAACACACCACCGGAAAGACCCTTCGGGTGCGCGTTCTGCACTTCTTTTTTATTTACAAGGTTTTCATATAAAAACGGGCAGATGAAGCCCCATTGAAATTTGGTTGCGGAATACCCCTGCACACAGCGTCATGGATTCCATACTACTTCTTATATTACGAAACATTTGAAGCAATGTCAAGGGAAGCGGGCGCAATTTTGAAAATTTACTCCAGATACATCCGCCGCAGCCGCATCAGGCGGGCCGGGGTCAGGCCGTATTCGGCTTCGAGGTAGGCCTCGGCGCTGCCGCATTTTTCCCGGATGGCGGAGAGCACCAGGTCCACCGATTCGGGGTGCACCCCTGCGATGCCCTGATAAAACTTCTTCTGTTCCGGGCGGGCGGCGATCTCGTCGGCATGTTCGGCCCAGATCTTTTCCAGCTCCGGGCGGCGGCATTCGTTCGTCCGGACGAAATCCTGACGGATCGTCTCGTCCGAAGCGCCCAGCGCCAGCAGGATCAGCATAGCCGCCACACCGGTGCGGTCCTTGCCGCCGGAGCAGTGGAAGAGCACCGGGGTCTCGCCCACTTCCAGAGCACGGAACAGCTCCTTGTAGGCCTTGTTGCCGAAGAGCATCTGCCGGTACATGGCATCGGCCATCCGGCGGCCTTCGTCCGGCTTGCCTTCCAGCAGGCGCTCGCGGTCCTCCGGCGAAAAATCCACTTCCTTGCCGTCGTCCAGGCAGAGCCCGCAGATGCGCACCATCCGGGCACCGTCCGGCACATAATCCGGCATCTTCTCGGCCTCCTGCTCGCTGCGCAGGTCGAGGATGAGGCGCAGCCCCAGCGAATCCAGCAGCTTCCGGTCGGCGTCGCTCGTCAGCAGACCGGTGGGGATGCCCCGGTAGATCTGCCCCCAGCGGACGTGTTTGCCCTCATCGGCCGGGTAGCCGCCCAGCTCCCGGAAGTTGTTCCCGCCCGCAAAGGGCAGCTGGGTGCCGGGCGCGGGGTGGGGTGCAGGCTTTTCCACCGCCGTGCTGGACAGCACCGGGCGGCTGTAGAACGGTTTGGCCGGGCGGCCCCGCCGGGGCGGCAGCGATGCCGTACCGCCCAGCACCTCCATCAGGTAGCTGCGCAGCAGGTCCAGGTAGGCCGAGTTGTGGTCCCGCCGCTGCACCATCGAGACGCAGAGCGGCGGCATATCCTCGATGAGCACATCGCGCACCCGATCCAGTTCCCGCCGTGCCCCCGGCTCATACCGGGTCAGGCAGGTGCACAGCTGCTCCTGCACCAGATAATAGGCCTGATAGAAGCTGGGGCCGATCTCGGCGTCGGGCGCAAAACCCGCCTTGGCGCAGGCGTCCCACAGGGGCGCAAACAGGTCCTGCCGCAGGCTGGGCAGCAGCACCCGCTGCCCCCGCAGCGCTGCCAGCGGCACCCGCTCCTTTTCCCAGAAGGGGTGGCCGCGCGGCACCAGCAGGCAGGCGGGGTCTGCCCGCAGCGTGGTGCGGGCCAGCACCTGCGCCGCGCAGCCCAGGTCCATGACCAGCCCCGCATCCAGCTCGCCCTGCTCTACTCCGTCGGCCACGGCGTCGTTGTCCAGCAGGCGGAACCGCATCTCGATGTGGGGGTACTGCTGGCGGAACTTGTCCAGCTGGGTCTCCAGACCGGGCAGATAGTCCGGCACCAGCGAGACGCTGATGCCGATGCGCACCGGCTGGGCGGACTGGATCTCGGCATGGAGGGCCGCCTGCATCTGCTGGAACTGCTCCACCACCGGGGCCGCATGGCGCTGCAGACTCAGCCCCCGCTCGGTGAGCGAGAGCTTGTGATGGGCGCTGACGAACAGCGGCCCGCAGAGTTCGGCTTCCAGCGCGGTGATGCTCTGCCGCAGCGCCTGCCGCGACAAAAACAGCCGCTGGGCCGCGCGGGTGTAGTTCATCTCCTCGCACAGGACCAGAAAATAATGCAGCTGGCGGATATCCATGGGGTTCCTCCTGAAACAGTGGTTGGTACATAAAGAATACCGCCTTTTGCGCGGAATGTAAAGCCGGACGGTGAAAAAAGTGCCGAATGATTGACAGCACCCGCCCGCCGGGTGTAGACTCAGCATAGCAAACACATTTCACATCTCAGATGAAGAAAGAAGGAGTATCCTATGAAAGTGATCGCTACAGAAAAGGCCCCCGGCGCCATCGGCCCCTACTCGCAGGGCTTTCTCTCCAACGGTTTTGTTTACACCTCCGGCCAGATTCCGGTGAACCCCGCCGACGGCACCATCCCCGAAGGCATCGCCGCACAGGCGGAGCAGAGCTGCAAGAACGTCGGCGCCATTCTGGAAGCCGGCGGCAGCGGCTTTGACAAGGTGGTCAAGACCACCTGCTTCCTGGCCGACATCGCGGATTTTGCGGCCTTCAACGAGGTTTACGCCAAGTTCTTCACCTCCAAGCCCGCCCGCAGCTGTGTCGCCGTCAAGGACCTGCCCAAGGGCGTCCTGTGCGAGGTCGAGGCCATCGCAGAAGCGTGATCCGCCGTCCGTACCCGGTTCCGGGTGCTGCATGAAGCTGCAAAAAAGCCAGAACTGCGCTGCCGTTTGGCAGACCAGTTCTGGCTTTTGTTATTTTATGATCGGGCCGGACGCGCTGCCCTGACGTGTGGCGCGTCGGTTACTTCAAAAACTTGTGCACAGCACGGGCGACGATGCCGCCCAGGATGCCGGACACCAGGAACTCGGCCACGCCCTGCACGCCGACCAGCAGGACGACGAACATGAACGGGTTGGCCGCGCCCTTGACGGACACGAGGTTCTGGACATAGTCGCAGCCATAGAAGGCCAGCACGATGTAGCCCATGAAGAACAGGGTGTTCAGAGCCGGGGCGCACATGGCGCTGAGGATGTAGCTCCAGGTGCCGGGCTTGTCCAGCTTCTTCAGGCCGTTGAAGATGAAGCCGACGCACAGGCCCATCAGCACACGCATCCCCACGCAGAGGATGAAGGTGTTGACCGGGCTGACCTGGAACAGGGCACCGGTCATGGCAGAAGCGCCGGTGATGGCGTCATAGAAGCTCACCGCGCCGAACACGCCGCCCAGGATGGCACCCGCAGCGGGGCCCATGGTGATGGCACCCACGGCGATGGGAAGGGTCAAAAAGCTCATGTAAAGCGGGCCCATGGGCACACTGCCCAGGCCGATGGCCTTCATGACCAGCTCGATGGCGACCAGCAGTGCCAGCCGGGTGAGAGTACGAAGATCGTTGTTTTTCATTTTGTTTTCCTCCTGCTGCCGTTCCGCCCTTACGTCGGATACGGCGCAAACCTGCCCGCTTTATGCGGGATAAATTTTGTTGATACGGACTTCAGACACGCTTGTCAGGGCATTGTCCGTGGTCAGAACTTGAGTCCTGCTGACCGCCGGGCCACGGTCAGCACCTTGCTGACGGCCACAGAGGTATCCAGCATCCGGCTGCAAAGCTCCTGGTCGCCGCCCTCGATGGCGCGGGCGAACGCATGGAACTCAGCCGCCTGCCGGGGGCGGCCGCCGTTGAGGTTGTAGTGCTCTTCCTTGCCCTCATTGGGGTGGAAGGTCACACCGCCGCACCAGTTGGCGGTGGATTTCTGCAAAATATAGCCCTTCGTGCCCTGGATGACATACCGGGCCGGGGCGCCGCAGTCCTTGGCGGCGATGCTCACCGCGCGGAAACTGTTATACTCCATGGTCAGGATGCCGCTGGTGTCGATGCCGCGCTCGATGTTGGCGGTGTAGTGCACCTGATTCGGCTCACCGAACAGGCCCACGATGTAGCTGATGTTGTAGACGTTCAGGTCCATCAGTGCGCCGCCCGCACGGGCCGGGTCAAAGGAGACCGGTGTCTCCCCGGCGCAGAAAGCATCGTACCGGCTGGAATACTGGCTGAAGTTGCACTGCACCAGCTTCACTTTGCCCACGCGGGGCAGCAGTTCGCGGATCTTGTTGTAATTTTCCAGATACTGGGTGGTCATGGCCTCGAACAGGAAGACCTTCCTGCGGCGGGCCAGATTCGCCAGCTCCTCTGCCTGCAAGGCATTGATGGCCATTGGCTTTTCCACGATGACGTGCTTTCCCGCCTCGATGGCCACCTTGGCATAGCGGGCGTGCTGGTTGTTCGGCACGGCCAGATAGACCACGTCCACGTCCTGTAACAACTCAAAATAGTTGGTGGTATGCTGGGGGATGCCGTACTGTTCGCACAGCTCCCCCGCCGCCTCTGCGCTGCGCTGGGTGCTGCAGATGGACTGCACCGTAAAAGGCGAGTCCGCCCCGGTCAGCCACGGCAAAAATTCCCGCACGATCATGCCCGTGCCCAGAATCCCTAATTTCATTCTCTTCTCCATCCTGTCTGTCGTCAGCCTGCTTTGGCCTCATCCTCGCGGCGCTCCCGGCGCTGCGGGTGGGGTCGGCGGACGCGGCGGAAGTTCTGGTTCCGCTTTTTGCCGCCGCCTGCGTGGTGCTGCGGCGCGTTCATCTGGTACAGGAGCGCCAGACCCTTCATCAGCAGTTCGGGGTCGTAGGTCAGCGGGTGGCGGCAGAGCGGGGTGACGTATTTGGCCAGACCGCCGGTCACGACCAGCGTTGCCGGGCGGCCCAGTTCTTCTTCGATGCGCTGGGCGATGCCGTCCAGCAGCACCGCCGTGCCCAGCACCGAGCCGGACAGCATACAGCTCTCCGTGTTCACACCAATGGCGCTCTTCGGGGAGCCGAGGCGCACCTGCGGCAGCTGGGCGCAGCGCTCCCCCAGAGCCCGCAGCCCGGTGGACAGGCCGGGGCAGATGACGCCGCCCCGGAACACCCGGTCCTCATCCACTACATTGAAGGTGGTGGCCGTGCCCAGGTCCACCGTGATGACCGGCAGCGGGAACTTTGCCGCCGCATAGGCAGCATCGACCAGACGGTCCTTGCCCACGGTATGGGGGTCGGGCACGCCCATGGTCAGGCCGGTGCGGATGTCCGGCGATACGATGACCGGCTTTTTGCCGGTGTAATGGCGGGCGCACTCGGCCAGCGCCCCCGTGATCTGGGGCACAACGCTGGTCAGCACCGCGCCCTCAAAGCGCATGGGGCGCTCCGGGTGGCGGCGGTGCGAAAACACCTTTTCCATCTCGGCGCGGTACTCCGCCGCCGTGCGGGTGCGCACCGTATCCATGTGGGCCACAAAGCATACACGTCCGTCCTTGATGCCCCCCAGGGCGACGGTGGTGTTGCCTATATCAATGGCTAAGATCATATTTGGGAAACCTTTCTGAAGATACGTACAACCTCTCAGTCTCGCCTTCGGCTCGCCAGCTCCCCTGGTAGGGGAGCCACTGGCGAGTCGGTAATGGCTGCGCTGAACGAGCAAAGTTTCTCGCGTTCGGAAACGACCGGGCTCCGCTGCCGAGATTCACGGCTGCTTGTCCCGCGCTCCTTGGTAGAGCGTAGTTCCGCTGTTGCTACCAATGAGGACAGGGCCCGGCACTTTGCGCCCAATTGGGCCTATGCGGACAGCAGGGCTTGCCCGGCCTGCCAAGGGCTCCCCCGATAGGGGAGCTGGCAATGCGAAGCATTGACTGAGAGGTTCCTTTCACTCTAAGTCAAGGGTTATTTTACCGCATTTTGCCTTCCGATACAAGTGCTGCAAAAAGATTTTATTGTGCTGGCGGCAATTTTGCATTATACTAAGGAGAGCAAACCAGAGATTTGGGAGGTTTTTGGATGGATCTGAACGGAAAATGCGTCCTTTTGGGCGTCACCGGCGGCATTGCCGCCTATAAAATGGCGAATGTCGCCAGCGCACTGCGCAAGCTGGGGGCCGACGTCGAGGTCATCATGACCCGGAACGCCACCCAGTTCATCACCCCCATCACGTTCGAAACGCTCACCGGCCACAAGTGCATGGTGGACACCTTCGACCGGGATTTCAAGTTCGAGGTCACCCATATCGCGCTGGCCAAAAAGGCCGACGTCATCCTCGTTGCACCGGCCACGGCCAACGTCATCGCCAAGATGGCCCACGGCATTGCCGACGACATGCTGACCACGACCGTCCTCGCGGCCAAGTGCCCGAAGCTGGTCTCCCCTGCCATGAACACCGGGATGCTGGAAAACCCCATCACCCAGGACAACATCGCCACGCTGGAGCGCTACGGCTTCACCGTCATCCCGTCCGAGAGCGGTATGCTGGCCTGCAAAGATGTAGGCAGCGGCCGCCTGCCGAAGGAAGATGTCCTCATCGAGTACATCCTCCACGCCATTGCCCGCCCGAAGGACCTGGCCGGGCTGCGCATCGCCGTGACAGCCGGCCCCACGCAGGAGCCGCTGGACCCCGTGCGCTACCTGACCAACCACTCCACCGGCAAGATGGGCTATGCCGTGGCCCGCGCCGCCGCGATGCGTGGCGCAGACGTCACCCTCATCCACGGCCCCACAGCCCTGCCGCCGGTTCGGTTCACCGAGGATGTGCCCATCACCACCGCACAGGACATGTACGACGCCGTGACCAGCCGCTTTGACGCAATGGACATCCTCGTCATGGCCGCTGCCGTAGCCGACTACCGCCCCGCCACCGTCGCCGACGACAAGATCAAGAAAAAGGACGGCGACCTGTCCATCCCGGTGGAGCGCACCGCCGACATCCTCGGCACCATCGGCCCCCGGAAGACCCGGCAGTTCCTCTGCGGCTTCTCAATGGAGACCCGCGACATGCTGGAAAACTCCTCGGCCAAGCTGACCCGGAAGAACCTCGACATGGTGGTCGCCAACAACCTGAAGGTGGCCGGTGCCGGTTTCGGCGTGGACACCAACGTCGTCACCTTCATCACCCCGGACGGTGCCCGCGAACTGCCCCTCATGAGCAAATCGGACGTCGCCGACGCCATTCTGGACGAGATCCTGAAGCGGCGGAACGGCTGAACAGACGGTTCGCATCCCACAAAAAAGCTCCCTGCCGCACATTTTGTGTCCGGCAGGGAGCTTTGGTTTTATTGGTCACCGGATGCGGCGGCTTCAGTCCTTTGCCACCATCATCTTGCTGGCCTTATAGATATCGCCGCAGCCGAGGGTGATGACGAGGTCACCTTCGCGGGCATTGTCCTTGACCCACTGCGCCGCAGCTTCCAGGCTGTCCACCAGGACTGCGTTCGGGATCTGGGCGGCCAGCTTGGCGCTGGTGATGGAGGGGTCGTTCGGCTCACGGCTGCCCATGATGGGGGTCAGCACTGTGATGTCGGGGATCTTGAAGACATCCACGAAGTCGTTGAACAGCATCTTGGTCCGGCTGTATGTAAACGGCTGGTGGACCGCGATGAGGCGCTTGTAGCCCATCTCGCGGGCCGTGGTCAGGGTCGCACGGATCTCGGTGGGGTGGTGTGCGTAGTCGTCCACGACCACTGCACCGTTGCACTCACCGTACAGCTCAAAGCGGCGGCCTGCCCCCTTGAAGTTCAGGGCTGCATCGGCGCACTGCTCCACGGTCAGGCCCACAAAGCGGCAGACGGCGCACATGGCCAGCGCATTGTACACGTTGTGACGGCCGGGCACCGCCAGACGGATGTGGCCGGTGACTTTGCCCCACTCCTGGAGGTCGAACTCAAAGAAGCCGGGCTTGTACTCCTGCACATTGACGGCACGGTAGTCACCGTCGTTGTCGATGCCAAAGGTGCGGACGCGGCGGTCCAGGGTGTACATGACATCCATGGTGTTCTTATCGTCGGCGTTGGCAAAGATCATGAACTGGGTCATCAGGGCGAAGCGCTTGAAGGCGAACTTCAGCTCGCCCATGCTGCCGTAGTAGTCCAGATGGTCGTTGTCGATGTTCAGCACGACCGACAGATACGGGGTCAGCTTGAGGAAGGTCTCGGAATACTCGCAGGCCTCGATGACGATGTCGTCGCCCTTGCCGGCCTTGCCGTAGCCGCCGATGAGGGGCAGCTTGCCGCCGATGACGGCAGAGGGGTCGCGGCCTGCCAGCTCCAGCGCCGTGGTGATCATGGACGTGGTGGTCGTCTTGCCGTGGGTGCCGGAAACGCAGATGCTGTCCTTATACAGGCGGCTGACGTAGCCCAGCAGGACGCTGCGCTCCACGGTGGGGATGCCGTAGGAAGCCGCCGCATTCAGCTCCACATTGTCCTTCGAGATGGCAGCCGAGTAGACCACGAGGTCGGTGCCGATGACGTTGTCGGCACTGTGGCCCAGCGAGACTTTGACGCCCATCTCCCGCTCGTACTGAATGATGCTTCCGTCCAGCACATCGCTACCGGAGATCACATAGCCCTTGGCGTTGAGGATCTGGATCAGCGGATACATGCCGCTGCCGCCGCAGCCAATGAAGTGGATCTTCTTCACATGATCAAGCAGATGCTTGGTATAGTCGGTAACAAACATAATAAGGCAACCTCCAAATAAACATAAAACGGCCGCAGCGCAGACCGATCTCATTTTGATCCATCGTGTGGTACTACTTATTATATAATTTTTGGCGGACAAAATAAACAGTTCCGAGCGAATTTTCGGAAAGAACCATAAAAAACCGGTTTATTTTGTGACAACTGTACACAAATGCCAGCCTTTTTCCGCCAGAATCAGCGATTCACAAAAGATTCACATTTCATTTTTGTGATCGCCTAACAAACTTTAAGCTTTTGTGCTATGATAATTCAGGATTTTGAAGAAACCAACGCGCTGCGGCCCGGCCCGGCGAACAGAAGAGGAGTATCGAACATGAAGATCAAGATCACTGCGGACAGCACCTGTGACCTGTCCGAAACGCTGCTGCGGCAGTGGAATATCTCGCTCATCCCCATGCACATCCTGATGGGCGAAGAAAGCCTGCTGGACGGCGTTACCGTCCGCCCCGCCGATGTGTTCACCCATGTGCAGAACGGCGGCAAGATGCCGAAATCCGCTGCCCCGAACCTCGTGGAGTACACGGATTTCTTTGCGCCCTTTGCTAAAGACTACGATGCCGTCATCCACATCTGTGTCGGGTCCAAGTTCTCGTCCTGCTGCCAGAACGCAAAACTCGCCGCGCAGGAGTTCGGGAACGTCTCGGTCGTGGATAGCGAGAACATCTGCACCGGGCAGGGCTATCTCGTCCTGCGGGCAGCCAAGCTCGCGGCGGACGGCCTGCCGCCCCGGAACATCTGTATGCGGCTGCAAGCCCTTGCCAAGAAGGTCGATCTGAGCTTCGTGCTCAACCAGTTGGACTACATGGCCAAGAGTGGCCGCTGCTCCGGTGTGCTGGCCTTCGGGGCCAACATTCTGGGCATCAAGCCCAGTCTGGCCGTCATCGACGGCGAGCTGAAGGTGGTCAAGAAGTACCGCGGTCAGCTTCCCATCTGCGTGGGCAAATACATCACCGAGAAGCTGGCTGACCGAGACGACATTGATACCAGTGTCGTCTTCCTCTCCTCCTGCCAGCCCAAACCCGGCTGTTTGGAGGCCGTCAAGGCCGGGCTTGCACAGTACGGCAAGTTCGAGCAGATCATCGAGACGGACATCGGTACCACCATCGGCGGCTACTCCGGCCCCGGCACCATCGGTATCGTTTTTGCCACAAAGTAAATCGCACCGCACAAAAGCACCCCACCGGCAGCAGGCGCTGCGGATGGGGTGCTGTTTGCTGTTACGGGTGGATGGAGGTGCGGACGAGGGCGCGCTTCAGGCGGGCCTGAGCCAGCTCATAGTCGCGCTTGTCCAGGTTCTTCTGTGCCAGAAGCTCCTCGGCGCGCTTTTTGGAGGCCTCGGCGCGGGCCTGGTCGATCTCCTCGGCCCACTCCCAGGTGGTGGCGACCAGCCGGACAGTTCCGTCCAGCACGGTGAGCATCCCGCCCATGCAGGCAGCACGGCGGCGCTGGCCCTCCGCGTCCACGATGTGGGCCTCGCCCATGCCCAGCGCGGTGCAGTAGTCGCCGTGCTTGGCCAGAATGGCAAGGTCACCGTCGATGGCGCGGCAGACCACCCGCTCGGCCTGCCCGTCAAAGGCACAGCCGTCCGGCGTGACCACCGTCAGATGAAAGGTCGTCATGGTTTACCCTTTCTTCGCCTTGGCGAACACATCGTCGATGGTGCCGGCGAACAGGAATGCGCTCTCCGGCAGGTCATCGCACTCGCCGTTCAGGATCATCTTAAAGCCGCGCAGCGTCTCCTTGAGCGGCACATACTGGCCGGGCATACCGGTGAACTGTTCGGCCACATGGAAGCTCTGGGACAGGAAGCGCTGCACCTTGCGGGCGCGGCTGACGGTCCGCTTGTCTTCCTCGCTCAGCTCGTCCATGCCCATGATGGCGATGATGTCCTGCAGCTCCTTGTAGCGCTGCAGCACCTTCTGGACGGCGCGGGCGATCTCGTAGTGCTCCTGACCCACGACTTCGGGGCTCAGGATGCGGCTGGTGGAATCCAGCGGGTCCACAGCCGGGTAGATGCCCTGGGATGCGATGTCACGGCTCAGGACGGTGGTGGCATCCAGATGGGTGAAGGTAGTGGCAGGGGCCGGGTCGGTCAGGTCGTCGGCGGGAACGTAGACGGCCTGAACGGAGGTGATGGAACCCTTGCGGGTGGAGGTGATGCGCTCCTGCAAAGCACCCATCTCGGTGGCCAGCGTGGGCTGGTAGCCGACGGCGGAGGGCATACGGCCCAGCAGAGCCGACACCTCAGAACCGGCCTGGGTGAAGCGGAAGATGTTGTCGATGAAGAGCAACACGTCCTGATTCTTGACATCACGGAAATACTCCGCCATGGTCAGGCCGGACAGTGCCACACGCATACGGGCTCCGGGAGGCTCGTTCATCTGGCCGTAGACCAGCGCCGTCTTGTTGATGACGCCGCTCTCGGTCATTTCGCCGTAGAGGTCGTTGCCCTCACGGGTGCGCTCGCCGACGCCGGTGAAGACCGAGTAGCCGTTGTGCTCGGTGGCGATGTTATAGATCAGCTCCTGGATCAGAACGGTCTTGCCGACACCGGCACCGCCGAACAGGCCGATCTTGCCGCCCTTGGCGTAGGGGCAGATCAGGTCAACGACCTTGATGCCGGTCTCCAGGATCTCGGTGGTGGACTGCTGCTCCTCATAGCTGGGAGCCGGGCGGTGGATGGGCCAGTAGGCCTCGGCCTCCGGGGCGGGCTTGTTGTCCACCGGTTCGCCCAGCAGGTTGAACACGCGGCCCAGGCACTGGTCGCCCACCGGCACTTTGATGGACTCGCCGGTATCCACGGCGTCGGTGCCGCGCACCAGACCATCGGTGCTGCTCATGGCGATGCAGCGCGCCACATTGTCGCCGGTGAGCTGGGCTACCTCGACGATGAGCTTCTCGCCGTGATTGTCGATCTCAATGGCGTTGAGCAGCTCCGGCAGCTCGCCATCCTTGAACTGGATGTCCAGCACCGGGCCGATGACCTGGATCACCTTGCCGATGTGTTTTTCGGACATAGGCTACAACTCCTTACTTTCAAATCTCCGCGCCGGCCACGATCTCGGTGATCTCCTGCGTGATGGCAGCCTGACGGGCGCGGTTGTAATACAGATTCAGATGGTCGATCATTTCGCCCGCATTCTTGGTCGCGGCGTCCATGGCGGTGCGGCGGGCGGCCAGCTCGCTGGCCACGCTCTCGCACACGGCACCGTAGACGATGCCAGCGACGTATTCGGGGATGATGGCACGGAACACTTCCTCGCTGCTGGGCTTGTACAGGATCTGGCTGCGGCGGGCCGCTGCCTTCTGCTCCTCGGTCGGCTCGATGCTCAGGGGCAGCACCTCCATTGTGGCGGCCGTCTGGGTCATCATGGAGTCGAACCGGGTGTAGCAGATCTTCACGGCGTCGTAATCGCCCTTCAGAAAGCCCTCGGTGATCTTCCGGGAGAGCGAGAAGCACTCGCCCACCGAGATCTCCGCCGCCAGCAGCACCTTGTCGGTGAACAGGTCGGCCTCGTGGTGGGCGAAATACTCCGCCGACCGCTTGCCGATGGGCAGCACGGTCACGGGGCCCTGCTGGGCCTCGGCCTGTTTCAGCACGTTGCTGTTGTAGCCGCCCGCCAGGCCGCGGTCGCCCGCGATGACGATGAGCAGCGTCCGCCGGATCTCGTCCCGGCGCAGATACGGGCTGCGGGCGCGAGGGTCCGCTGCCGCAATGCCGGTCAGTGTTTCGTGCAGGGTCTCAAAATAGGGGCGGCTGTGTTCGACACGCTCCTTGGCACGGCGCATTTTGGAGGAAGCCACCAGCTCCATGGCCTTGGTGATCTGCATGGTACTTTCTACGCTTTTGATGCGCAGCTTGATGTCCTTCATGGAACCTGCCATGCGTTACGCCTCCTTCCCTCAGTGCGCCTTGACGAAGCTCTCGGTGTAGGTGGACAGAACGCCCTTGAGTGCTTCCTCGGTATCCTTGTCCAGATTGCCGGTGGTGCGGATGGTCTCCATGACCTTAGCACCGTCAGCACTGTTGTCGAGATATTCGTACAGGCCCTTTTCGTATTCCGCCACGTCCGGCACCTTGACCTTGACGAGGTAGTCGTGGATGGTGGCATACAGAATGGCCACCTGCTTTTCCACTGCCACGGGAGCCGAACGGTTCTGCTTCAGCACCTCCACGATGCGCTCGCCCTGTGCCAGGCGGGCCTTGGTGTCGGCGTCCAGATCGGAGCCGAACTGTGCAAAGGACTGCAGCTCGCGGTACTGGGAGTAGATCAGCTTCAGGGTGCCCGCGACCTTCTTCATGGCCTTGATCTGTGCGTTGCCGCCGACGCGCGACACCGAGATGCCGGGGTTGACGGCCGGCATGACGCCGGAGTGGAACAGCTCGGTCTCCAGGAAGATCTGGCCGTCGGTGATGGAGATGACGTTCGTCGGGATGTAGGCGGAAACGTCACCCGCCTGCGTCTCGATGATGGGCAGAGCCGTCAGGCTGCCGCCGCCCAGCTCATTGGAGAGCTTGGCCGCGCGTTCCAGCAGACGGGAATGCAGATAGAAAACGTCGCCGGGGTAAGCTTCACGTCCCGGCGGACGGCGGATCAGCAGCGACAGGGCGCGGTAAGCGACGGCGTGCTTGGACAGGTCGTCGTAAATGATGAGGACATGCTTGCCCTTGTGCATGAAATATTCGCCCATGGCACAGCCGGAATAGGGAGCGATATACTGCAGCGGCGACAGCTCGGACGCCGTGGCGGACACCACGATGGTGTAGCCCATGGCACCGGCTTCGGTCAGGCTCTGCACGAGGTTCGCAACGGTCGAGCGCTTCTGGCCGATGGCGACGTAGATGCAGAGGACGTCCTTGCCCTTCTGGTTGATGATGGTATCGGCTGCGATGGTGGTCTTGCCGGTCTGGCGGTCGCCGATGATCAGCTCACGCTGGCCGCGGCCGATGGGGATCATCGAGTCGATGGCCTTGATGCCGGTCTGGAGCGGCTCCTTGACGGGCTGGCGGTCGATGATGCCGGGGGCCTTGCTCTCGATGGCGCGGAACTCGGTGGTCTCGATGGGGCCTGCACCGTCGATGGGCTGGCCCAGTGCGTTGACGACACGGCCGATCAGTGCGTCGCCCACCGGCACGGAAACGACCTTGCCGGTGCGCTTGACGGTGCTGCCTTCCTTGATGCCGACGTCGGAGCCCAGCAGAACGATGGAGACAGTGTTCTCCTCCAGGTTCTGGGCCATGCCGTATTCGCCGTTGTCAAACTGAAGCAGCTCGCCTGCCATGCACTTTTCCAGACCGCTGGCGCGGGCGATGCCGTCGCCCACCATGATGACCGTGCCGACTTCGCTCTGCTCGATCACGTTCTCATAGTGCTTGATCTGCGCCCGGATGATCTTGGAGATTTCTTCAGGTTTCAGTTGCATTGTCTTGTGTTCACCACTCAATTCTTTTGTTCAAAATCTTGGGGCGGATTAAACGGTAATGCCTGCAATGCTGCGGCGCAGGCTGGCCAGCCGGTTTTTGACCGTGCCGTCCAGCTCGGTGCCCTCGATGTCCAGCCGGATGCCGCCCAGAACGGCTGCATCCACTTTGGTCCTGAGGTCGATCGTTTTGCCGGTGACAGCCTCCAGCTTCTCGTGCAGGCGGGCGGTCTGGTCTGCCGACATGGGCACGGCCGTGACCGCAGTTGCTTCGAGGATGCCATGCGCCTGATTGTATTTCACGCGGAAGGCCCGTGCGCAGCCGGGCAGCTCCCGCAGGGTGCCCTTTTCGCAGAGGATCTTCACAAAGTTCAGCACATAGAGGTGGACTTTGCCCCGGAACGCCTCGTCCAGCAGGGCGCAGCGCTCCTTTTTGGGGATGCTGGGGATGCTGAGCAGGTGGAGGTACTCCGGGTCCTGTTTCAGGATGTCCGCCACCGCGTCCAGCTCTTCCAGGATGCGGGTCTCAAGCCCTTCCTCCGCGGCCAGGTCGTACAGACTTCCGCCGTACATCCTTGCGATCTCGGTCATGATGCTTCACCCACATTTTTGATAAATTCGTCGATCAGGTCCTTGTGGTCGGCTTCCTTGATCTCGCGCTCGACCACCTTGGAGGCGATCTCCATCGCCATGCCGCCGATCTCGTCCTTGGCCTCGTTGACGGCCTTCTTGCGCTCCTGCGCAATGTCGGCCTCGGCCTTCTGCTTCAGGGCAGCGGCCTGGGCGCGGGCCTCACCCAGCAGCTCTTCGCTGCGGGCTGCGGCGGTCTTCTGCGCCGACGCCACGATCTGGTTGGCCTCGTTGCGGGCATTCTGCAGGTTCTGCTCATACTCCGCCTTCATGGCCTCGGCCTCGGTGCGGAGCTTCTGCGCGTCCGCGATCTGGCTGTCGGCCTTGGCCTTGCGCTCGGCGATGACCTTTTTGACCGGGTTCAGCAGCAGCTTTTTGAAGATCACCAGCTGGATCATCAGGTTGCAGATCTGGGCCAGAAAGGTCCAGCCATCCAGCGTGATCAATGCCTGATAAAGTTGCATAAGCGTCTCCCCTTTCGTTTCTTATTGTTCGGGGAGTGCTCAGCCCAGATAGTTCATGAACATGCCGGGTGCGAGGAAGATCAGCAGCAGGCCGGTGACGAAGCCGTAGATACCGGTCGTCTCAGACAGTGCAACACCCAGGATCAGGGTGCTGGTGACGTCGCTCTTGCATTCGGGCTGGCGGCCAACGGCCTCACAAGCCGCAGCGGCGGCGTTGCCTTCGCCGATACCAGGGCCGATACCTGCAATCAGTGCCAGGCCTGCGCCGATGCCGCAGCCTGCCAGAGCGATACCACGAGCCAGAAGTTGAAAGTCAGTCATAATAGTGTCCTCCTGAAAAAATGTTTTTGGGGGATGCCGGCTCATTCTTCACCGGCAGCACGTTTGATGAAAATGGTGGTCAGGGTACAGAAGATGAATGCCTGGATGCAGCCGCCGAACCAGTCGAAATACAGGCCCGTAAAGGCCGGGATGCCGATCTGGAACAGCTGGATCTGGCTCAGGAAGCCGGGCAGCCAGCCGAATATGACATGGCTCAGGCTTGCCAGCGCCCAGTACAGCAGGGTGGAGATGACTGTGCCGGACAGGATGTTGCCAAAGTGACGGAACGCCATGCTGACGGGGGTCGAAAGCTCCGACAGGACGTTGATGGGTGCCATGATGAAGATGGGGTCGAGCAGGCCCTTCAGATACGAGAGGATGCCGTTCGTCGTGATCTTGTAGTACATGATGAGGACGAAGACGACGATGGCCCACGCAGCCTCGGTGTTGAGGTCGGCCGTGGGGCTCCACAGGCCCACCACGCTGATCAGGTTGCACCCGATGCTCAGCGCGAAGATCGCGCCGACCAGCGGGATATACCGGTCAAAGTGTGTGCCCATGTTTTCGTGCACGAACTGATCGAGCCGTTCCACGATGAACTCGGCGGCGGCCTGCCGCTTGGAGACATTTTCCAGTTTCAGGTCATGCCCCAGCCAGAAGGCCAGCGCCGTCAGCAGCGCCATCACGATCCAGGTACTCACAAGGGTCTGGGTGATCTTGAAATCGCCCAGAATGGGGATATCCGTATGGATGGTATACAGGATCTTTGCGCCGTTCAGTTCCATTTGTTAGGTTTCACCCCCTTTTTCGCCGGGAGCTTCGGCCTGCGCGGCGGCCTGCACCGGTTCGTCTTCCACCGAGACGTCCTGTGCGGGGGCTGCCTGCGCAAGGGGCTTGTACTTGCCCGTTATTTGCAGGTAATAAATGGTGATCCGCGGGAAAAACAGCGGCAGGACACTGGCAAACGGCTGGAAGCAGGGCGCGGCGATGGCCACGATGACCCAGACGGCCTGCAACAGCATCCGGCTGTTGTGGGAAAGCTGTAGTTTGGCTTTGCGGCGCTTCTCATCCTGCTCGTCGATGATCTTCTGCACCACGAAGCAGATGCCCGCAAAGTTTGCGATGGCGACGGCTGCACCCACCAGACCGCCCAGCACGACCGTGTAGTCGAACCGGACCCAGCCCACCAGGTGCAGCGCTGCAAAAAGCACCCACATGGCCGCCGTACAGATGGCGGTGCCGCAGGCGATGCGCAGCAGTTCCTTTTTGGACTCCGGCTGCAATTTCATAGCAAACCCTCCAACGTTCATTGATGCGAATTGAAGCCGACACGAGAAGTCTTCTCCTTTTTGGCGCGTTCCATCCGCTCCCTGGCAAAGACCCAGAAATTTTGTGCCCCTGCGGCCAGCCCCAGAAAAACGCCCGGAAGATACACCCACTCCGGCCAGCCCCAGCGGTTCACTGCCCACCAGCAGCCGCCCAGACAGAGCAGCAGCGGCAGCAGCATGGACAAACCCAGCTGCGTCAGCCACACGATATCCTCCAGTGCTTTGTATAAGCCCTTCAACGGCGTTCCTCCTTCTGGTCTGCCCGCCGCAGGCACCCCATGCGGCGGCTCTTTCGCAAAGGATCTCTTCCATGCAAGACCCTCATAGGGATAGTATAATTCAAACCGTCGGTTTTTTCAATCAATTCTCCACCAAATTCTGTGAAATCTTCATAGTTTGTTTATACTTACTTCACAACTGTCCTCCCCCGGTGGATTTTTGTCCGCCGTTCATCGCATCCTCCACAAAAAAGTGATAGAGTCTTTGTTCAGTCTGCCCCTTGACAGCAAAAAGCCCCGCCGGGCCCCTGTGCAGTACAGAGGCCCGGCAGGGCTGGAGTGTATGGAATTGGTCGAATTTACCAGAGGTTTGCGGTCTCGTTGTACAGACCCTCATAGCTCTTGGCCGAGAGGTCCCAGCTGAAGTCGCATTCCATGTCGTGCTTGACGAGGTTGTGCCAGTCCTCCTTGTTGTAGTAGCGGTCCTGTGCACGGCAGCAGGCGTCATACAGCTCGTGGGCGCTGTAGCCCGCAAAGGTGAAGCCGTTGCCCTCGCCGAGGGTGCAGTCGTGGATGGAGTCGCGCAGGCCGCCGGTCTCGCGGACGATGGGAGGTGTGCCGTAACGGCAGGCGACCATCTGGGCCAGACCGCAGGGCTCGCTCTTGGACGGCATGATGAAGACGTCTGCACCGGCGTAGATCTCCTGCGACAGTGCCGGCTCGAAGCCGATGTAGGTGCCAACGCGGCCGGGGTGGCGGGCGCACAGCTCGGAGAAGAAGTTCTCATACTGGCTCTCGCCGCTGCCCAGGATGACCAGCTCGATGCCGCGGTCCACCAGACCGTCGGCGATGCTCTGCACCAGGTCGAAGCCCTTCATGCCGACCATGCGGCTGACCATGGCGAAGACGGGGCTGCCGTCCTTGTTCAGGCCGAACTTGTCCTGCAATGCTTCCTTGCACTTTGCCTTGCCCTCTTCAAAGTTGGTGATGTCGTAGTTGAAGGGGATCTTCGGGTCGGTGGCGGGATCATTCGCCTCCATGTCGATGCCGTTCAGGATGCCGCACAGCTTATACTGCTTCTCGCGCAGCAGGGCATCCAGACCGTAGCTGAACCAGGGGTCCAGGATCTCCTGCGCATAGGTGGGGCTGACGGTGGTGATCTTGTCAGCCGTCTCGAAGGCACCCTTCATGAAGTTGGCGCAGCCATCGTACTCGACGATGTGCTGGTCGCGGCGGCCGATGCCGCAGGTGTCCTCCAGAATGTCGGTGCCGTACTTGCCCTGATAGGCGATGTTGTGGATGGTGAAGATGGTCTTGATCCGGTTGAACTTGTCCAGATGACGGTAGTACAGATTCAGGTAAACGGGCACCAGAGCGGTCTGCCAGTCGTTGCAGTTGATGATGTCCGGGGTGAAGTCGATGTAGAACAGGGTCTCCAGCACGGCGCGGGAGAAGAAGGCGAAGCGCTCACCGTCATCGTAGAAGCCGTACAGACCACGGCGGCGGAAGTAATATTCGTTGTCGAGGAAGTAGTAGGTCACGCCGTTCACTTCGGCCTTGAACAGGCCGCAGTACTGGCTGCGCCAGCCCACCGGCACCGAGTAGTTGGTGACGTATTCCAGCCGGTCACGCATCTTCAGGTCGCCGTACAGCGGCATGATGACGCGGGCATCCACGCCATCCTTGACCAGAGCCTTGGGCAGAGAGCCTGCAACATCGGCCAGACCGCCGGATTTCGCAAAGGGAGTTGCTTCCGAAGCAGCATAGAGGATTTTCATAAGATCGCTCCTTTCAGAAAAGCGGTTGAAACAAAGAGTGGGCGGGGGCAAAGCTGCCCCCGCCCCTCTTTCCGAGAGGGGCTACCGGGGAGGGAGCCGCCCCTGTGAAAAAATCAAAGGAAGCGCATCAGACCATGTGGTTCTTCTGCACGTAAACAGGGAAGCTCTCGGTGCCGGACAGCTTCTTGCCAGCGGTCACGCGGACATTCTTGTCGGTGACGACGCACTCCAGCTGCGCATTGGCTTCCACGATGGTGTCCTGCATCAGGACGCAGTTCTTGACGACCGCACCCTTCTTGACCTTGACGCCGCGGAAGAGCACACAGTTCTCAACCGTGCCCTCGATGACGCAGCCGTCGGCCAGCAGAGAGTTCTCCACGCAGGAACCGTTGACGTAGCGGACGGGGTTGTCGTCGCGGATCTTGGTGTAGATGGGGCTCCCCTTGGGGAACAGAGCGTCCAGGTTCTTCTCGTCGATGAGCTTCAGGTTCTCGTCGAAGTAGCTCTTCATATCGCAGATGTGAGCCACATAGCCGGTGTACTCCACAGCGCGGATGTTCAGGATGTTGACGTTGTGTGCCAGGATGTCGCGCTCAAAGTAGATCAGGCCGCGGGCGGTGGCGTCCTTGACCAGCTTGATCAGGGTCTCGCGCTCCAGAACGTAGATGTTCAGGTCCAGATTCTGGACGCCGGGGCGGTAATCGTTGAACAGCAGCTCGGTCACGCGGCCGTCGGCATCAACGGTCAGGGTGTAGTTGTCGTTCTTGCGGCCTTCGGGGATCTCGGTCTTCTGGTATGCGATGGTCACATCGGCACCACTGGCCTGATGAGCGGCCAGCAGGGTGTTGAAGTCGTAGTTGATGGCGATGTTGGCATCGCTCATGACGACGTAGCGCTCCTTCTGATTCTCCAGGAAGTTCAGGATGGAGCCCAGAGCCTCGACACGGCCGGAATAGATGCGCACACCCTTTTCTGCAAAGGGAGGCACGATGTTCAGGCCGCCGTGACGGCGGGCCATATCCCACTCACGGCCGGTGCCCAGATGGTCCATCAGAGAGTGGTAGTTCTTGCGCACGACGATGGACACGTTGGAAATGCCGCAGTTCGCCATGCTGGACAGCACGAAGTCCACCATGCGGTAACGGCCTGCAAACGGGATGGATGCCATCGCGCGCTCGGTCACGAGTTCAGGCACGGTGGTGTCATAGCTGTTGGGGAAAATGATACCCAACGCATTGTTGTTCTGGCTCAGCATACTTCCTCGCCCTCCTTGACGGAATCAAATACTTTGGCGCCCTCTTTGACGGTCGCGCCTGCACCGACGGTCAGGCCGGTGCCCACATGTGCGATGGCGCCGTCGCCGCCGATCTTTGCACCGGCACCCACGACGACATCCTCAGCGAGGATGCAGCGCTTGACCACAGCGCCCGCCTTGACCACGACGCCGTCCATCAGAACGGCATCTTCCACGGTAGCGCCCTCTTCCACGACGACGCCTGCGCTCAGGACCGAGTGCCGGACATTGCCGTAGATCTTGCAGCCCTCCGTGACGAGGGAGTCCTGCACGACGGCGCGGGGGCCGATCTTCTGGGCCGGCAGAACGGGGTTGCGGCTGTAGATCTTCCAGGTCTTATCGAAGATGTCGATGCCGGAGTTCTCCGGGTCGAGGACCTCCATGTTGGCCTCCCACAGGCTGTCGATGGTGCCGACGTCGCGCCAGTAGCCTGCAAAGCGGTACGCATACATCTTGCGGCCGTCACGCAGCAGGGCCGGGATGATGTTCATGCCGAAGTCGTTCTTGGAGTTGGGGTCTGCCTCGTCCTCTTCCAGATACTTCTTCAGGACGTCCCAGTTGAAGATGTAGATGCCCATGGAAGCCAGGTTGGACTTCGGGACCGGAGGCTTCTCCTGGAACTCGGTGATCTTGTCGTTCTCGTCTGCGACCATCAGGCCGAAGCGGGAAGCTTCCTTCCAATCGACTTCCATGACGGCGACCGAGAACTCTGCGCCCTTCTCCTTGTGGAAGCGGAGGAAGTCTGCATAGTCCTGCTTGCAGATCTGGTCGCCGGACAGGATGATGACATACTCCGGGTCATAATTGTCGATGAAGCTGATGTTCTGGTAGATGGCGTTTGCGGTGCCCTTGTACCAGTCGGTGCCCTTGGCCTGCTCATACGGCGGCAGGGTGTGCACACCGCCGTGCAGGCGGTCAAGGTCCCAGGGCTGGCCGTTGCCGATGTACTCGTTCAACTTCTGGGGCTGATACTGGGTCGCGATGCCAACGGTATCAATGTTGGAGTTGACGCAGTTGGACAGCGGGAAGTCCACGATGCGGTATTTGCCGCCGAAACCGACCGCCGGTTTTGCCGTTTTCTGTGTCAGCGCATACAAGCGCGAACCACGTCCGCCGGCAAGGATCATTGCCACAATTTCTTTTGCCATAGCTTTATTCTCCCCTTTTACACATTTCCGAGTTGGTTTGGAATTGGAAATGGTCTAACGATGTGAATGGTCTGTGCGCACGGCTCACTCTTTGGGCTCTGCTGCCTTTTTGGCGCGGGGCTTGCGGGTGGGCTTTGCCGGTGCAGCGTCTGCCGCAGGGGCAGCTTCTGCTTTGGTCTTGCGGGTGCGCTTGGGCTTTTCCGCAGGCGCAGCCTTCTCGGCCGGTTCGGCCTTTGCGGAGGTCTTTCTGGGTTTTGCGGCCTTGGCCGGTTTCTCTGCCTTGGCAGGCTTTTCGGCCTTTGCAGGCTTTTCCTCCGCGGCCTTCTCCGTCTTCGCCTTGGTGGCGCGGGTGGTCTTCTTGGGTGCCTTCTCCGCCTTTTCGGCCTTGGCAGCGTTCTTCTTGGGTGCTGCCTTTTCGTCGGCCTTGGCCGGGTCTGCCGCCTTGCGGGTGCGCTTGGTGGGCACCTCGAAGTAGAGGGTGCTCATGGGCGGCAGGGTGATGGTGATGCTCTGTTCAAAGCCGTGCAGCGGCTTCTTGTGGGTGCGGACGGCCTTGTTGTGGACAGCGCCCGAACCGCCGAAGGCTTCGTCGTCGCTGTTCAGCACTTCCCTGTAGGTCCCCGCCACCGGTGCGCCCAGGGTGTAGCCCTCACGCAGGACGGGGTTGAAGTTGCAGACGATCAGGATCTGCTTGCCCGCCGCATCCTTGCGCAGGAAGGCGACCACGCTCTGCTGCGAGTCGTCCGGCACGATCCACTGGAAGCCCTCCCAGCTGTAATCGATCTGCCAGAACGCCGGATGCTCTTTGTAGAAGGCGTTCAGGGTCTTGACGTAGTTCTGCAGCTCGGTGTGCTTGTCGTAGCCCAGCAGCATCCAGTCCAGCTGCTTGTTCTCGTTCCACTCGGCGAACTGGCCGAACTCCTGGCCCATGAACAGCAGCTTCTTGCCGGGGTGGGCCATCATGTAGCCGAAGAAGGTGCGCAGGTTGGCGAACTTGGCCTCGTACTCACCGGGCATTTTATTGATGAGGCTCCCCTTGCCGTGGACGACTTCGTCGTGGCTGATGGGCAGTACGAAGTTCTCACTGAAGGCATAGAAGAAGCTGAAGGTGACTTTGTTGTGGTTGCCGGCGCGGAAGAGCGGGTCGGTCTTCATGTAGCTGAGCATGTCGTTCATCCAGCCCATGTTCCACTTGAAGTTGAAGCCCAAGCCGCCGTCCGATGCAGGCTTGGTGACCATCGGCCAGGCCGTGGATTCCTCCGCGATCATGTACTTGTGGGGGTGGCGGCCCAGGACGGTATCGTTCAGCTTGCGCAGGAACGCAACGGCTTCCAGATTCTCCTTGCCGCCGTCCTTGTTGGGCTCCCATTCACCCTGCTTGCGGTTATAGTCCAGATACAGCATGGAGGCCACGGCGTCCACGCGCAGGCCGTCGATGTGGTACTGTTCCAGCCAGTACAGTGCGCTGGAGATGAGGAAGCTCTGCACCTCGCTGCGGCCGAAGTCGAACACCATGGTACCCCACTCCTTGTGCTCGCCGCGCTTGGGGTTCGGGTCCTCGTAGCAGGGCTCGCCGTCAAACCGGTACAGGCCGAACTGGTCCTTCGGGAAGTGCGCGGGCACCCAGTCCATGATGACGCCGATGCCGGCGGCATGGAGCTTATCCACAAAGGCCATGAGATCCTTGGGGGTGCCGTAGCGGCTGGTGGGGGCAAAATAGCCCGTGACCTGATAGCCCCAGCTGCCGTCAAAGGGATATTCCATGACTGGCAGCAGCTCGACATGGGTGTAGCCCATCTCGGTGATGTACGGGATAAGCTGGTCGGCCAGCTCGGAATAGTTGTAGGGAATATTCTCGCCCTTGGTCTTCCAGCTGCCAACGTGCATCTCGTAGATGTTCATCGGGCCGTTGATGACATCGGCCTTCTTCTGGGCCTCCTGCCATGCGGCATCGTGCCACGCAAAGCCGTTCAGGTCGTAGACCTTGCTGCCGTTGGACGGCCGGGTCTCGGCGTGGAAGGCATACGGGTCAGCCTTGTAGACAAGGTCGCCCGCGCGGGTGGTCACGCAATATTTGTAAACGTCATATTCCTTCATGCCGGGGATGAACAGCTCCCAGACCGAGTCCTGATCCACCTTATGCATCGGGTGGCTGCCCGGCTTCCAGCTGTTGAAATCACCCACCACGCTGATGGCGGCGGCATGAGGTGCCCAGACGCGGAACACGACACCGGACTCTCCGGCGCGGGTCTCGATGTGTGCACCGAAGTAGCGGTATGCTTCGCAGTTATTGCCCTGCTTGAACAGATAGATCGGCAGATCCGATGGATCCGTATGGATTTTTTCTTCCGTCGGTTTCATAAACAGCTCCTCCCCGTACAGGCCGCAGAGGGGCCTATACCTTTTTACTCTCTTATATTAAAGAATTTTGGCACATTTTTCAAGGCTTTTTCCGGAAAATGTACCATAATCTTTTCGAGGATATTTTAGTGATATAGACAACCTAGCTAAATTTATGCAAAAATTATAGGTAAACCTGACGGAATATAAAACAAAAAAGAACATCTGCACCCGTTCTCTGTGCAAAATGCAACAAAGAGCGGGGGCAGATGTTCTGTTCATTCCGTGTGCGCGGGGGTTCCAAAGACTCAGTTCACAACGTAAACATTGACCTGGATCGCCCCATTGATGACCGACTCGGCGTAGGTCTCGTAGAACAGGTCCACGAGGATCTCGCCCTTTTGAACGGCGATGCCGGTGTCGGTCGCGATGGCGTAGCCGTAAACGAAGCGGCCATCGGTGGAAGTGATATACAGCAGCGTACCGTAGGGGATGACGTCCGGGTCCACGGCGACCGTGCCGTAGCCCAGGCCCAGACCGGAAGAGCCCTTACCGGACTTGGAATAGTAGCCGGTGGCTTTGCCGGTGAGGACCCTGCTGTAGGAAGCGGGCGCATTGGTGGTGCCGTCCGTGCCGGTCAGCGGCGAAACAGGCGCACCGGCACCGTAGGTCTTGACGACATGATTGGTGGGCTCCACCGTGGTGGTCACATCGACCACCATGCTGTTTTCCAGCTCACCGTCCACCCAGCGTTCGCGGGTGGTCACGGCCTGCTGGCCCTCCGAGCCGTGCTGTAACGTGGTGGCACGGCCGGTGTTGCGGAAGTACAGGCTGGTGTAGACATACTCGGTATCGTAGGGGATGGCCTGCGTCTCGACCTTATCCTGATAATCGACGCGGTGGACCACGATGCTGCTGCCTGCTGTGACCAGCTGATCCAGTGCAGGCTCGGTGTAGTCCTCTTCATCCAGGGTGATGCCGGCGCGTTCCAGCGCATCGGCAACGGTGCCAAAGGCCATCTTCACCGGATACTCCTGGTCGTCGGCCTGGATGGTCACGGTGAATGCGCGCTCGATGTTCAGGGAAGCCAGGCTGCCGCTGAACGCGGTGTAATAGACATGGTCGCCCTCTTCGGCCTCCATGCCGGAAAGGCTCATCACGCGGGCGGGGTCGCTGTCAGCGTCAGTGCTGACCACCAGTTGCCGCGCACCATAGGAGTCAGTGACGTAGGTCAGCCGCAGATTCGCGGCGGTCACGGCCAGCGTGAACAACAGGCTCACGGCCATGACGCAGAACGCCAGCACACGGGGGGCGGCGGCACGGGTGCGGCCGCTCAATGCTTTTTGAAATTTGACGGAAGCGATACGGAACAACTCCTCTCTTTTTACAGTTTGGAATACGATGCGGGCCTTCCAATACCCGCCGTGGCACGGAGTTTCTTCACTCCGTATTCGGGAGCCGCAGTGCGGCTTTTCACTTCAATGTGATGAATTTTATACGCTGCAACGTCCGTTGAGCGGAAGCTATTTTAGCAGACCAAAACCGATTTGTCAAATTTGACATTTCCAGTTTGCTAGATTCTTAACATAGTTTTTTGTGAATTTTGTACACAGTTTTCCCGTATGCGCGAAATTTTCGAGCGATTCTTCCCGATTTTTTTGCAAAATCCGGGCATGATTTGTTCATAATTTTTTAACATTCAAGTGCTGTTTCAAAGCCGGAAATCGACCGAATTTCCCTTGATTTTTGTCATCACAAACCATTCACAGACGCCATTTTCCGCCCGAAAATGCACCCAGAATTACTCCCAAAAAGGCCCTGTTCTGCCCCTGCTTTTCTGCCCCGGAAACATCCCTTGGCAAAATGCCGAACGGCAAAGATCCGCAAGAAAAAAGACCACACTTTCGCATTTCGTATCCCGGCTGTACAATCGGGACAACAGCAGAAAGGAGGTCTGTTCCATGACACAAACACCGTATCCGGCCCACCGCCCGGAGGCCATCCGATGACCCCGCTGCGGGTGCTGGATGTCTCCCGCTGGCAGGGCTGCATAGACTGGGACGCGGTGCAGCGTTCCGGTGCCATCGACGGCGTGATGCTGCGGGTGCTGGGCAGCCGAAACGGCCAGCCCTACCCTGACCCGCAGTTCGAGCGCAATCATGCTGCCTGCACAGCGCGCGGCATCCCGGTGGGCGGCTACTATTACACCTGCGCCGTCACCTCCCGTCAGACCGAAGCCGAGCTCAACGCCCTGCGGGCCGCGCTGCGCGGGAAAACGTTCCAGCTGCCCCTTGCCATTGATGTGGAGGACGCCCGGCTGCGCTTCCTCTCCCCTGCCGCGCTCGCGCAGCGGGTGACCCAGGCCGCCGCCCAGCTCGAAGCCTGGAATCTCTACGCCATGGTCTACACCTACACGAATTTTGCGGACACCGCCCTTGCGATGGATGCACTCACCGCCTACGACCTCTGGCTCGCCGATTACCGCGGCAAGCGCCCCACCCGCCCCCACGGGATGTGGCAGTACACCAGCACAGGCCATGTGGCGGGCATCGACGGCCCTGTCGATCTGAGCCGCGCCTACAAGGACTACCCCGCCCTCTGCCGCCGCGCGGGGCTTGGCCGCTTCTCCGGCTGAGCCCCGCACATCACCCGGAACGAAAGGAGTTTTTATGAAGCACAAGATCTCGCCCTCGACCATTGCCCGCACCGCCGCGCTGGCGCTGGCCCTGACCAACCAGATCCTCAGCACCACCGGCCACGCGGTGCTGCCCATCGAGTCGGCCCAGCTGGAGCAGCTGGTCTCCACCGGCCTGACCGTGGCCGCCGCCCTCGTCAGCTGGTGGAAGAACAACTCGTTCACCCCGGAGGCCATCGAAGCCGATGACTACTTCTACAAACTGAAGAGCGGCCAGTAAACAGATGAGGGCCCGGTGCATGGCGCACCGGGCCCTCCGTGCTGTCCGGGGCCGCGATGCAGCCGCGCACCCCCGTTCAGCGAAAAACCAGCTATAACAAAAACAACCCTGCCGAAGCAGGGTTGCAAACGTACAGTTTGAGGGTATCCCTCCTTTCTGAGAAGATAAATTCGTTTGTCAGCCCATATCGGCGGCAAGAGCCTGGTCGATGAGCTTTTGCAGCGTCTCCGCCTGCTTCTTTTCCGTGATGGCGCCTACGATGGGGTCACCCACGATATTGCCGTTGCGGTCAACCACATAGGTGGTGGGGTAGGCAAAAATGTTTGTAGTGAACTTTCCCGCCTCGCCGTCGGAAGCGAAATACACATTCTGGTAAGTCACGCCCTTCTTGGCCAGTACATCTTTTGCTTCGGAAATTGCCGTTTCATCGCCATCCAATGTGAAGGTGTTGACACCGATGAGTGCGCCGCCCTTCTTCGCAAGTTCCTTGTTCAGTGCGTCCAGCTCGGAAAGCTCGCCCACGCAGGGATTGCAGGTGGTGAACCAGAAATTCACCACGGTGACGGCGTTGGCGGAAAACAGCTCGTCGCTCTTCACCGGATTCCCATCCAAGTCTTTGCCCTCAAATGCGGGGAACTTCTGCATACTGCCGTCGTCGGGCGGATTGGTCATGTCGCTGCCTGCGGGCACGCTCATATCGCCGTCGATGGATTCCTGCATGATCTCGGGGTACTTGTTTTCCAGCTCGGTCAGCTTGTTCTCGATATTGCTGATCTCCGTGGCCGACTCCTTCAGCATCTCATACTCTTCGTCGGTGAACTGGTCTTTGGCACCCTCGATGGTATCCAGCAGGAACTCGCCGTAATTTTTTCCGTCCTCCTGCAAGGTCATGCCCTTATCAGCCGCCATGAAAACCTTTTCCCAGAGCGCAGTGTTCTGCGAGAGAATCGTGTTCTCCTGTTCCATCAGCTTTTTGTGTAGGGCAAGCGCCTCCTCGGCATTTTTTTGCTCGTCGGTCATGGCAGAATCATTGCTGCTCATATCCGCTTTTTTTTCGTTGTCCTTTGTGCCGCACGCCGCCAAAGACAGCACCAGCAGGACCGCCAGCAGCAGCGCAGTAAACTTTTGAAACTTCATTTTGATTCCTCCGTATTTATTTTTGTTGTAGTTTCTTTTCCATCGCCAAAGCCGTAGCGGAAGCTGACGGCGTTCGTCGGACAGGCACGGATGCACATCCCGCAGCGGATGCACTCGGTATGGTTGGGCGTTTTCGTCACATCCACGTCCATCTTGCAGGCTCTGGCGCATTTCCCGCAGGAGACGCACTTGTTTTTATCCACCTTCATCTGGAAGAGGGACACCCGGTTGAACAGTGCGTAAAACGCGCCAAGCGGGCACAGCCACTTGCAGAAGGGACGGTAGAATACCACGCTCAGCACGATCACCGCCAGCAAGATACCGAATTTCCATGTAAATAGGCTACCCAGCGCCGCCCGGATGCCGGAATCGGCAAGGGACAGCGGGATGGCCCCCTCCAGCACGCCCTGGGGACAGAGGTATTTGCAGAAGAAGGGGTCGCCCATGCCAACGTCGTTCACAAGGAACGCCGGCAGCAGGAGGACCATCACCAGCAGGACAGCGTACTTGAGGTATGTCAGGGGCTTGAGTTTCTTTGTGGAGAGCTTCTTCGTCGGGATCTTATGCAGCAGCTCCTGAAGCCAGCCGAAGGGACACAGAAAACCACAGATAAAGCGTCCCAGCAGGACTCCCAGCAAAATGAGAAAGCCTGTGATATAATAGGAGAAGCTGAACTTGGAAGACCCCACCACCGCCTGAAACGCCCCGATGGGACAGGCTCCGGAGGCCGCTGGACAGGAGTAGCAGTTCAGCCCCGGCACGCAAACGGTTTTCCCAGCGCCCTGATACAGTCCTCCCTTAAGGAAGTTTGGCAGGTGCAGGTTGGTCAGCAGCGTCGCACCCGCCTGAATCCAGCCCCGGAAGCGGGACATGGTCTGCGAAACGCCTGAAAGCTTCTTATCCAATGCCCACACACTCCAGACATAGCTTGATGGCTTTGCTCAGCACCGTCGCCGCCTCGCCCCGCCATACGCCGAAGCACAGCATGGCGACTCCGGCCATCAGCAGCGCGATCTGCGCCGCAGCCTTTTTCCCGCAGCTCATTTTTCATCATCCTTTCCGATTTTCTGCCCCCATCATAGCGCGGGAGAGTTAAAGTCTCTGTTAAGAACGAAAACTTAACGCAAACCTTATCTATTTCTGCTATAATGAAAGCAACATAAAAACGGAGAAATAAAAAGGAGGGCTCTCATGCACCTTTTAGTAATTGAAGACGAACGCGCTCTGTGTGAAACAATCGTCCGCAGCCTGCGACGGCTGGCCTACAGCGTGGACTACTGCTACGACGGGGAGAAGGCTCTGGAGTTGCTGGGCGTGGAGTGCTACGATCTGGTACTTCTTGATCTGAATCTGCCGAAAAAGGACGGCATGACGGTGCTGCGCGCCCTGCGGCAGACCGACCGAGAGACGCGGGTGCTGATCCTCTCCGCCCGCAGCGAGGTGGAGGACAAGGTGCAGGGGCTGGACGCCGGGGCAAACGACTATCTTGCAAAGCCCTTTCATCTTGCCGAGCTGGAGGCCCGCATCCGCAGCCTGACATTGCGGCAGTTCACCCAGCAGGATGTGCTGCTAAGCTGCGGAGCTTTAACCTTTGACACTCGCTCCCGCACCGCCGCTGTCAACGGGCAGCTGCTGACGCTCACCCGCAAGGAAACGGGGATACTCGAATACCTAATGGTGCATCAGGGGCGGCCCGTGAGTCAGGAGGAGCTGATGGAGCATGTTTGGGACAACAGCGTGGACAGCTTCAGCAATTCCATTCGCGTCCATATCTCCGCCCTGCGTAAGAAGCTGCGGGCCGTGCTGGGCTATGACCCCATCCGCAACCGCATCGGCGAGGGCTATCTGATGGGAGGCGAGGAGGAATGAAGCGGCTTTCCTTGCAGTGGCGCATCACGCTGATGTCCGTCCTGCTCATCGGCGTCACCTGCGTGGCCATGAATCTGCTGCTGTGCTCCTCCGGTGTGTACTATATGGACACCATTGCGGACAGCTTACAGGGCGGCGGCACGGTGATCCTGAATGATAGCGGAGCGGCGAGCTTTGACCCGCAGCTCATAGCGCCCAACGAAGAGTTGACCATCGTCGTCGATGGGGTACAGGGGCGCTTCCGCACCACCAACTGGTACATCACGGCGGCGGTAACGCTGCTCAGCGGCATCCTCGCCTATTTCGTCAGCGGACGCGCTCTCAAGCCCCTGCGCAGCTTTACCTCGCAGGTGGAGCAGGTGCAGCTGAACAATCTTGCCGATATGAGGATCGATGAAGATGCTATTTCGGAGTTCCGGCAGCTGAGCCGCTCATTTAACCAGATGCTGGAGCGGCTGAACAACGCCTTTTCCGCCCAGCGGCAGTTCACCGGCAACGCCGCCCACGAACTGCGCACGCCACTGGCACTAATGCAGGCGCAGTTGGAGCTGTTTTCCGCGGAGCATCCTGATGTGCGACCGGAGACGGCGGAATTCCTCACGCTTTTGCGCGAGCAGACGGAGCGGCTGACGCAGATGACCAAGACGCTGCTGGAGATGAGCAATTTGCAGCAGGTGGCGCGGAACGAGCGGATCCAGCTCGCTCCCATGATCGAGGAGATCTTCACAGATCTTGCGCCGCTCTCAGATAAGCTCGGCGTCACGCTGACGGCGGAGGGCGACGGCATTATGACCGGCAGCGATGCACTGATCTACCGGCTGATCTTCAACCTGACAGAGAATGCTGTCAAGTACAACCGGCCGGGTGGCTCGGTACGGGTTTCTGTTACTCAGGAGTTGGAAAAGCTCCTGCTCCGTGTCTCCGACACCGGCTGCGGCATCCCGGAGGTGTATCAGCGCAGTATCTTCCAGCCCTTCTTCCGGGTGGACAAGTCTCGCAGCCGGGAATACGGTGGCGCAGGACTGGGACTCTCACTGGTATGGGAGATCGCCGACCTCCACGGCGGCTCCGTTTGGGTAGAGAAAAGTTCGGAGAAGGGCACTACCATTGCGGTGGTGTTGCCAACGCAACAATCAACGAAGCCCTAAAACCCTTTTATTCGTTTTTCGCCGCTTCGCTTGCCGCCCTGCATCGGTTGCACAAGATCTCGCCCTCGACCATTGCCCGCACCGCCGCGCTGGCGCTGGCCCTGACCAACCAGATCCTCAGCACCACCGGCCACGCGGTGCTGCCCATCGAGTCGGCCCAGCTGGAGCAGCTGGTCTCCACCGGCCTGACCGTGGCCGCCGCCCTC
>NZ_JAFREH010000004.1:114417-159595 GCF_017377625.1 Faecalibacterium sp. Marseille-Q3530
CACCGCCGCGCTGGCGCTGGCCCTGACCAACCAGATCCTCAGCACCACCGGCCACGCGGTGCTGCCCATCGAGTCGGCCCAGCTGGAGCAGCTGGTCTCCACCGGCCTGACCGTGGCCGCCGCCCTCATCAGCTGGTGGAAGAACAACTCGTTCACCCCGGAGGCCATCGAAGCCGATGACTACTTCTACAAACTGAAGAGCGGCCAGTAAACAGATGAGGGCCCGGTGCGCAATGCACCGGGCCCTCCGTGCTGTCCGGGGCCGCGATGCAGCCGCGCACCCCCGTTCAGCGAAAAAACAGCTATAATAAAAACAACCCTGCCGAAGCAGGGTTGCAAACGTACATTTTGAGGGTAAATCAGCGCTTGCTGAACTGAGGTGCGCGACGAGCAGCCTTCAGACCGTACTGCGCGAGTTTTTGAGCTGTTTTCCCTTGATACTCCGGGATTTTCCGGCTTTCTGCCTCTCAGTTATCCGGTGTGCGGACCATAAAAAACGGCATTTTTTCATTCAGCAATAGCCTGATGAAACGCACCATTTACTACCCCAAACAGCTCCTCTGGTTTATTGTACTTCACTTTTGCATAGATGTCCATAGTTGTTTTGCTGTTTTCGTGTCCGGCAAGGTATTGGACGGTCTTTGGATCAACACCAGCATAGAGAAGATTGGTAATGTAAGTGTGCCGCAGCTGATGCGGGGTTACATCAAAGTCCAGCGTATATCTGATTTTGGGTTGATTTTTCTGGGTCATGCCCAGCGTTGGGGTAACCGTGTATTTGATGCTCTGCCCATTCACATACTTATAATAGTTCCGGGGCTTAGTGGAGCGGACAACGACATACTGCCACACTCTTTGAAACTGCGAAGCAGCCAGCGGCTCCCCTTTGCTGTCAGCAATCACATAATCTGATATGGAATTTTCTTTCGTTTCTCTCAGACAATCCACCAAACACTTCGGTATCGGAATATCCCTTTTTGCCGCCGGAGTCTTTAGCACCGTAGAAATCACGGGTCTGTTATGCTCTGTACGCCATGCCCGCCTCACCGATAGATAAGGTGTATCCTCGTCCAGAAATACACAATCCCATTGCAGTGCAAGAATTTCTTCCCGACGCAGACCGGAATACAAACCGAGCATAATAAACAAATATGGAGGAAGTCCCTTGACTGTATCCAGAAGCACGGCTACCTGCTGATCTGTCAATGCCTCCTTCTTTTTTGTCGGTTTTCCGCCTTTACCGGATATTCCCGCACAGGGATTGTGTTCAAGAATTTGGTTTCTCTCTGCCGCATAAAAAATGCACTTGAGTAGCATATTGACCTTATTGTATAAGCCTTCCGATTTCTTTGACAATGGAACAAGCGCCAGCCGAATATCGTCAGCAGTCACTTCTTCCATATACATCTCTCCCAGAGGTTTGATGATATAGTTTGTCATATCCCTCGTATAACCTCTGAGTGTAGACGCAGACACCTTTGCCGACTGCATCAGCAGCCACTTCTCGCCATACTCGGCTACTGTCGGGTGCTGCCGGTGAAAGATAATTTCTTCCACCTGCTTCCGGGCCTCTAACTGCTTCTCATACAATTCTTCACAAGTTGCGGCATACAAACTCAACTCTTTGCCATCTGCATCCGTAATCCTGGTTCTGTAATACTGGATTCCTTTCAATGTAATGGTCCCGTACTTCGGGATCTGTGTTTTCTTTTTTGCCATCTTTGATCGTCCTTTCTTGATAATGTGTAGTCTCCGTATCTACACTCTCTTTTTATCAGAAAGCCCCGATTTAATCAAAGATACGGCTGAGGTAAAACAAAGAGCGAGACATCCTTGCCTCGCTCCTTCTTCATTTCCTATTTGTTATTACTGTGCTGCATCCCAGCTTGCAAACGCACAGTTCATTGATCTGACCAGCTCATCTGGTCTGTTGTACTTAACCTTTGCATAAATGTCCATGGTAATCTTGCTGCTTTCATGGCCTGCCAGGTATTGAACCGTTTTGGGATCTACCGATGCATGAATGAGATTGGTAATGTAAGTATGCCGCAGCTGATGGGGTGTTACTTCAAAGTCCAGACTGTAAACCACTTTTCCGTTATGAGCAGCCTTTTCTCCCAAGACAGGTGTGACAGTATGCTTTACTCTTTTTCCATCTTCATACCGATAATAGCTCCGCTCCTTGACCGTCCTCGTAACAATATACTGCCAAAGTCGCTTAAACTGCGTGTAGGACAGCGGTTCGCCATCCCGGTTTGAAACCACGTACTCCGAAGTCGAAGTTTCCTTTGCTGCTTTCAAACACTCAGCCAAGCAAACAGGAAGGGGGATATTTCTCTCCGCAGCCTTGGTTTTCAATTCATCCGAAATCACCGGTCTGTTGTGTTCTGTATGCCATGCCCGCCTTACCGTCAGATATGGAGTATCCGTATCCAGATATACTGAATCCCATTGCAGAGCAAGAATTTCTTCCCGGCGCAGACCCGCATACAAACCGATCATGACAAAGACATAAGGCGGCAAATCTCGGATAGCATCCAAAAGTCGCTCCACCTGTTCATCTGTCAAAGCCTGACGCTCCTCTTGAGGAACACCGCCACCTTTTGTTGTCAGATAAATCGTTGGGTTATGGTCAATGATCCTGCTTTCCATCGCTGCGCGAAAGATAGACTTGTAAAGGATCACCACAGATTTATAAACCGATGCAGATTTCTTGGAAACCGGAACAAGGGCAAGTTGAATATCATCCAGACTAACCTCTCCCATCCGTTTATCTCCCAATTCCGCTATAATATGCCGCCTGACCTTTGAGGTGTAATCCGTCAAGGTAGTGGCTCGTACATGAACCGACTGCATCAGCAGCCACTTTTCACAATACTCTGCAACTGTGGGCGTTTTCCGATGAAAAGTAGCATTCTCAATCTGTTCCAACGCAAGCGTTTCTTTGTTATATAGTTCTTCAGGTGTTTTTGCGTAGATAGCTACGAGCTTACCATTCGCGTCTTTGATTCTGGTCCTATAATATAGGACACCTCTTTTCATGACTGTACCATATTGAGGAAGTATTATTTTTCTATTTGCCAATTCCTCCACCTCCTAAGAATAATCTCCAGCGCTGTACCTTTGTTTTATCAGACCTCTCTGATTCCATCAAGGATACGGACCGGCTCACGATCTTCCGCTTCGAGGTTTACGGTAAGTTGCGCTTCTCTCAACTGGTTTTGCTCTGTGCGTGCATTTTGCGATATACTCCTGGAGACCTGCCGCAGTAAAATACACACAGCCATTCTGAACATACTGCACATAAGAGATCAAGCCGTTGTTACGGGCGGCATCCAGCGTTGCTATGCTGATTCCTAAGATTTCAGCAGCTTCTTTTCGTGTAATGAGCTTTTCCATAGACTATATTCCCTCCAATCTGTCAAGGTTATCATCGTGCTTTCAAAATCACATGAATACGCTGGCAGCCGAAACTGCCAGCGCATGGTATCTGATTTTGAATAGAAAGCGGCCACCCAAAAGAGCAGTCGCTTCCTATTTCAATATGACTCAATTCTCGTCACATTTGCCACGCAACCCTGACGATGGGAACATAACAGGTCTCCGCTGGCGCGGTTGTCATAACTCCGCGGCGTCGTTTTACTCGTGCGCCGCAGGGTTCCCCCCAAGTCTTTGGCGGGCCGTGAGGAAGTATCTTTAAGCCCCCATGCAGTCATCGCGCCGAATCTGCCACAATCCGTTTTATGAAATCGTAGATCGCTCCGAAGCAGTTCTTTCATCACCTCCCTGACTGCTCCATCTTCGCGGCGTTTCATATTCGCTCGTACATGGGTTATGTACCTGTTGTGCTGTCTATTCGATTGTCAATGTACTGATGAAGGAGGAAAACTTGTCCTTCTTATTAACACTGACAAAAAAGGCAAAAAACAGGCGTATCAAATGAAATTTTATCAAAAATATTTTACAAGCTGCTTTAATCCACGGCGGATACTGTCTCGGACACGGCTTGGGTCTACACCTTCTACTTCGGCAATTTTATTTACCGTCATTCCCAGATAGTATCTGGCATAAATCCTCTTTGCCTGTTTCTCCGGCAGCTTCATCACAGCGGCATAGACCTGCTCCTGAAACTGTTTTTCCTCCAGAACCATCTCCGGTGTCTGCGGCTTCAACAACACCGCATTTTCAATGCCATTCTCGCAATCCAGAGAATACTGTGCTTTATAACGATACATCTTTCGCTCATACGCAGCCTCCGCACGTTCAGCTGCTCGAATAGTCTCCATTACTTCCTCTGTCACATCTACAAAAAAGTCTGTTGTATAAACATCAGGATAAAGTTCCCGAAGGTTAATTTTCTTCATTATGTACCTCCATTTCGATTCACGGGTGATTGACGGGTGAATCGAATGGAGGTGGAGACCGACACCGGCAGACAACCGGGTCATCTCCGAAAAAATGGCAACAAAAAACGCCAGATTTCCGTGGGGGAAAACTGGCGCGCCAAGAACAGCCATTATTATACCGAATTACATAGAACGATAATGCCGATACAATATTATACTTGCCCGGAGGAGGAGCAATGCTTTTTTTAACTGATGTAGATCATGTGAGCTTTGAAAAAGCAAACGGGACACGGTAAATTAACCTCCAATCGGCTACCGTGTCCCTGCAAGTCGTCATTGGTTTGTGCAATCGCAAAGAAACGGCGGCTCTGAAAATCAAAGCCGCCGTTTCAAATGGGCGTGTTGATAGGCTGCTGTACGACGGCTTTTTTTCTTTTGCCGTCGTGCGGCAGCTTGTTCCTTTTGCGCTTATCTTAACAAGCAATCCTCACAGAAATGTCACTGACACACGCTGTTTCGACAGAATAATGGGCTGAAATCTCACGAACCTGTGAGATTTGAAAAACCGGGAGAATAATCTCCCGGTTTTCATCGCAAATATTTAATTCTGCCGCAGTCTCTCTACAACGCTTTGCTTAACATTTTGCATGAAAGTTATGACGGGGGTTGCCAAGCAGACCAGCAAAACAATAGCTGCGACAACCAACAGAGAAATTACAGGATAGTGAAAAGCTGCATAAGGAACCATTCTTCTAAAGGCTGAGTATATTGGAATATATATCGCTGTTCCCAGTGTGGCAAGCAGTAGGAAAGAAATACTCCAATAATACACGCCTTCCCAAAGCAATACATTTCTAATTTGCTTTTTCGTCATTCCTATACTTTCAAGTGTTGCAAATTCATGTTTCCGAGTATTTACACTAACAACCATTGTGTTAATGAAATTCATAATTCCTATCAGCAAAAATACAGCGGACAACCCTGCGGCTATAATCCTTGAGGTCAGCAAATATCCGGCCATTTCTTGCTGCTTTTCATATCGTGACAGAATCGTAATGCCCGGTGACGAAGCAGTAATGGATTGAAGCTGCTCCATAATCCCTTTGTCATAACTGCTATCAATCGTATCAAAAGCAATCCGAAAGATTTTGGTTTCTCCAGACAACTTCTCTATTGCCTGCTTACTGATATACAAATCAGGGGCAGTACCTCTCTCATTTCCTCGACCACTCTGAAAATCAGCGTCCAGAAAGCCAGTTGCCACTGTAAAGACCTGTTCCCCGGACTCACCGACAACGGTGATTGCTTGCCCTGGCTGAATCAATAGGTTTCCCTCATCATCCGTCATAGCGGACAAAACCACCAACTCTCCCTTTTCAAAGGCGGTTAAGTCAATAGGCTTATCAAGCGTTTTATTAAGTTCTTCGATATATCTGGAATCTATTCCGTAAACGCCGCTCCAAAAATTATCTGTATAGTTTTTTCGTGTTTCCGCATTTGAAAAATCAAGACCTGATACGCCATCCAAGGAATCAATATATTTCCCGAATACATTTTCGTCGTAAATGACATCCATAGTGGGCCACGGTGAAGCAGAATAAGTGACGCGCAGATTTTCAATTCCCTGCATTGTTTCAATTTGCTGCAACATTTCATCAGAGAGCAGGTTTCCTTCTTCGGAAATGCTGTAAGTCAATGCGAAATCACTTTCTCCCCATTGATTTACAAAATTGTCGGGACTTAGGCTTGATAGTAGACCAGCAGAAACCAAAAACAATATTAAGCCTAAAAATAAGGACGCAAAAGTAAGGAAAGCGCTTTTAGGGTTTCTAAAAATATTATCTCGTGCCATCCGAGATAATTTTGTTCTATGGCTCTTATGATCTCGGTAACTCCTTGTATTTGCCTCCGTATAGCGTGAAGCCGCAACAGGAGAAATACTTGCAGCTATTTTCGCTGGTTTCATGCTGCCGATGATTGCAGTAAAAAATGTGAAGATTGCGGCACCCGCAAAAATAATGGGGGAAAAGGACACTATCTCCCCAAGGTCTGTATCGCTTGAGTACATCATATTCATGGCAAACGGAACAAGTCCAAGCGAAACAATACCACCGACAATCAGGCCGCTGGGAATACCGATCACCGCCGTTCTGAATATTTGAGAACGCACGATCCGCTTGATTTGTCTTTTTGTCGTGCCTATCGTTTTAAGCTGTCCATAGAATTGTGTATCTCTTGAAATTGAGATATACAGAATGTTATAAATCAGCAAATAGCCGCTGATAATGATAAAGACGATAATAGCAGCCAGTGGAAGAACAATGGTGGTGGAATTGCTCTGAGCAATAGGTACAATTTCAAAGGACTGACTTTCTGTAAACGAAATCTTCCGTTTTAGTTTTTCACAGGATCGCAGGGCATTACTGTCATCAGAAAAAGAAATCATTGCGGTAGACACACTATCAAAGGGAAGCCCTGTTTGTGTTGCAAAAAGCTCCGAAACATAAGCGGCACCACGGTTGCCTGCACGTGAAGCCGAATAATCTGTATAATAGCCCGACAAAACAAATTCATCGGAGATATATTGATAATCTGTTCCGAGTTGATAGGAAAGGGAAATATTCATCCCTATCTGTGGATCATCAATCCCCATTGCACGCAAAGCCCATGTAGGGAGCATAATTTCATTTTTTGCTTGCGGATAATCTCCGTGTATATCCGAAATTGTTGGTACACGGTGTTCTTGCCATTCTGTTTCGTCTATCCAAGTAATACTCAGCAGGGCATCGTCCATTCCAGATGTATCAATGCTGCCCAATCTCTGACTGACACCAACTACGGATACCAAGCTGGATCGGCTCAATTCTTCATATTGTTCTTCTGAGAGACTTGTAATTGCCACATCCGCAGTCGTGCCCATCGCACGAATTTGCTGCATTTGATAGGTTTCAAAATAACTGCACCCCAAACTAAATACAGATGTAATCATAAAGGCGGTCAAGAATAATGCGATGGTAACGAAAACATTTCTCTGCTTATTAGCGCGGTAGCTTCTTTTGGCAAGACGATTGATTGTTGCCTGATTATTGTTCCCAAATAAAATATCATCCATCAATGTCACCCCCTGTCACTGTGCGATTTTTCCGTCCTCAATACGGATAATTCGGTCGGCAAGCTGGGCAATTTCATTGTTATGGGTAATCATTACAAGCGTTTGATGGAACTTCTGACTTGTAACTTTCAGCAAACCAAGAACATCACTACTTGTCCGGCTATCCAAATTGCCTGTCGGTTCATCTGCAAGTATAATAGCTGGTTTGGAAACAAGGGCGCGGGCAATCGCTACACGCTGCTGCTGGCCGCCGGACAGATTGTTAGGCATACTGTTCAGCTTCCCATCGAGAGCCAGCATTTTCACTACTTCATCCATAAACCGCTTGTCCACGGTATCACCATCCAGCTCCACCGGCAGGACAATATTTTCATAGACATTCAGCACAGGAACAAGATTGTAATTCTGAAAGATAAACCCGATGTTACGTCTGCGGAAGATGGTAAGCTGTTCATCCTTGAGTTTCGATAATTCTTTCCCTTTTACTTTAATACTGCCGGAAGTTGGCGTATCTAACCCGCCCATCATGTTCAGCAAAGTAGACTTACCGCTGCCGGAAGTACCAACAATGGCAACAAATTCACCTTCCTCAATGGATAGGGTCACGCCATCCAATGCTTTTGTAATGTTCGGTTCGGTGCCGTAATATTTCTTCAAATCTGTCGTTTGTAATATGTTCATATAGAACACCACCCTTTCTTTTTGATGGCTCTATCATAAAAGGTAAACCTCACAGAAATGTCACGGGAAACAAAATACCTCTGTTTAATTAAATCTCAAATGTCATAGGTCTGTGACATTTTGTTTTTTAGCGTACTTATTTTATTGTCGAGGCAGAAAGACGGAAAAAGTTGAACCCCTCCCAACCTCGGATGTTACCCGGATATAACCGCCTTGCAAGGTTACGATCTCACGAGCCAGATATAGACCAATACCAATTCCATCTACATCATGTACGATGTCCTCTCGATAGAAACGCTTGAAAATTGCTCCCTGATGCTGTTCTGAAATGCCAATGCCTGTATCTGCAATGTCGATTTTCACATACATTTCCCAACTTTCAACCGAAACACGGATTTGACCGCCCTCCGGCGTATATTTCACCGCATTGTCCAAAATATTGAACAATGCTTCACCTGTCCATTTTCTGTCATGGGAAACGACCAAGTTCTCCGGGCAGTCCACTTGAACATTGATCTGTTTTTTCTCGGCGTTCAGAAGAATACCGCCCAATGCGGCGGCAAGCGTGTCATAAAGCGGCTGGCTTTTCTTTTCCAGAGAAATGACACCTGCTTCCAGACGAGAGGTTTTAATCATCATCTGCATGAGAAAATCCAGTTTATCAAGTTGGCTGGCCTGTGCTGTAAGAAACTCTTTTTGCTTTTGCACAGGGACTTCATTTTCAAGCAGGGTGCTGTTAATCATTTTCAAGTTCGCAATCGGGGTCTTGACCTGATGAGAAATGTCGGAAATCAGTTCTTGCAGGTCAGCCCGTTCTTGTGCAATGCTGTTCTTGTTTTCCTGCATGACTTCATATAAACGGTTCAGCCGATATTCAATTTTATAGAAAAGACTTTCTTCTTCAATAATCTGTTTCGGCTGCATATTCCCGGACAACATATTATCTATCAGACTACAAAAGCTATCGGAGAACATTGCCAGTTTACGCCGAACCAGCACCATAAAACAAACAGCGCAAAGCAGCACAAAGATGCCGAACAATACTACATACCAGACAGCGGTTATATTCTGAGTTAGCCCATACAAAGCTGCTGAAACCGTCCCCATTGCCACCAGCAGGAGAACAGCTAAAAAGAGACAGGCTTTGTTGACAGAGAGTTTTCGCCCATTCATTTCAGCACCCCTCCAATCCACATATAACCCATACCATATACCGTTTTGATGTACTGACGGTCGGGTGTTTCAATTTTGTTTCGTACCCGGCTGATAGCCGCAGTCAGAGCGTGTTCATCCACGAAATTTCCGTCTGCGTCCCACAATTTTTCCAACAAGACTTGCCGGGTCAAAACAATCTGTGGATTTTTCATCAGAATTTTCAAAAGTCGATATTCCAGTGGTGTGAATGTAAGTGGCTTTCCTGATAGAGTAGCACTCATTTCTGAAAAATTGATGGTCAGTATGTCATCCTCATAAGTATCACCACCATATTGTTTTGTCAGCCTCCCTAGCACTACCGCCAGTTTCTTTTGAAAGACACTCATAGGGAAAGGTTTTGTCACATAATCTTCTGCACCCAGCTCATACCCTTTGAGCATATCGCTTTCCATATCATTTGCGGTCAGAAAGATAATAGCGGTATCGGGACGGCGTTCTTTTACCTCCCGGCAGAAGTCAAAACCGTTCCCATCCGGCAAATTTACATCCAGCACAATTAGGTCATAGTCCTGCTCTGTCAAGAAACTACCGGCCGCTGATTTTGTCAGCGCAGAATCCACCGCATAGCCCGCAGTATTCAAGTTATAGCATAAAGTATTATTCAAAAGTCGATCATCCTCGACTACTAAAATTCGCATGGTATCACACTCCTTCATTTTCAGTGTATCACCCAAATGTCACAGAAACCTCACTGAGATTTGTTTTCTTTTCTCCGCCTGTCTACTGGCTTCTCTGCATTTTTAGGAATAAGCCAAATCGTCGCCATTTTTACAGCACCGGGGATGCGCCCAGATGTACACAAATAATTTATCTGGCGCGGCGTAACATTCCATTTTTGGCTTGCCTCTTTTAATGTTATGTAGTCCATTTTGCACCTCCTAAAATATTATATTTCGTCTTCTCGAAGAATACAAGTTTATCCCTACCTATTACTCTACAAAAATCAGCATAATCTTACCGTTCATCAGGCATAATTAGGTTATTCCTTTGCACAAACCAGAACGATACAATGTTATTGAGGTGAACGATTATGCCGATTGATGATTTAACTGCTTTAGGGCAGAAAATGCGGGAAGCCCGAAAGAATAAAGAGCTAACACAACAGGAGCTATCTGATTTGAGCCATGTTTCTGTAAAGCAAATCGCCAATATCGAAAAGGGGAAAATGAATCCTTCTTATTTGATTTTGAGAGCATTGGCCAAGGTCCTGCATATCTCTTTAGATACACTTATAAATCCAGATGTTTCTCTGGAGGATGAAGGTGTCAATCAGATGAAAATGCTTTATTCCAGCTGTCCGCCAGAAATGCGTGACACCCTGCTGCATCACACCCAGGAAACGGTGAAAGAACTGACAGAGTTGTCAAAAAAATTTGAAACGAATTGAGCCAGTGAGTGAAATTTAACGATTCTCTCACTGGTTCTTTTCATTTTCGGAGAAAAGAGGCAAGCAATGCCTGTGTTAATACACACAGGCCCGCAGAGAAGAAAATCCCTCCGTGATTTTCCTCTCCGCTTGCTTGTTGAGGGCAGCGCCCCCAAGCCCCTTTGAACACAGAATTTCATTCTGTGGCTGCGCGTTCTGCGAACGCTTTTGACCAGGACCAGCTTACCGCTGGCCGTGGTCTTTTTCTTTTTCAACATCCTGTTCTACCTCCATTTTCAGCACTCGATCTACATTTGCTTTTGCAGTCAAAAGCTCCCTCATTTCTTCACGGGAGCGCCGATACTCGGAATAAGTCTTTTTCTTTTCTTCCAGCAATTTTGCGTACTCTGTCTGTAACTCTTTGACCTTTGGCAGCTTCTTGACGCCCATCTCATCAAAGGCATTCTTAGCAGCCTGGTGGAGCAGGATTTCTTCCTCATGTGCCTCCCGGAATTTCTTAGAGTAGCCCGCCTTGCGGTATGCCACATAGACCTCACGGGTCTTGGCATAATTTACGATGTGAGTACGCAGAACAGCGATCTCTGCCATGCGCTTTTCAGCCGCTTTGATCTGCGCCGAAAGATCATTGTGATGTGCCGTGGCAGCCGCAGCCTTTTCTTCCAAAACCGCATACTCCAGCAGATTGTTCTCTGACAGGTAATTCATGGTCTGCGCCATTTGTTTCAGATTAAAAACTTTAGCCCATCGAGCATAGCCAGCACCTTTTCCAGCCTGCAATTTTGCCTGAATGTCCACCAGCAGATTGACCTTCGGCGGCTCTGCCTGTGTGACGGTTTTCTTTCGCGGGGTATGTGCTTTCTTCCCTAAGAGAACTGCCCGCAAATCTTCCAATCCATATCCTTCGCCCAGACTGTCCATGCGGGCGGCTTTCTCCCAACCAGAGAGCTTCAGTCGATACGATTTTCCGCGCTTTGAGACTTCACAACCATACTCTTGCAACAGCTTCAGCAGTTCTTCAAAGTCAGCAGGACTTTGTGATAATGCGTTGTCAATCATCACACGCAGCTGTTCCCGATGGGAGGGCTTGGCCTGTTCGCCCAGCCACTTGTTGTAGCTTTTTCCGTGGGGTTTTGGGTCCTCCACAATGGACAATCCGTTCTCGATACAGATGGTATCGCTCAATCGCCGGACGGCTCTGGTGCTGCCCCAAAAGTTGCGGAATTTTCGGTCACAATCTGCATTGACCGCCGACCAGATGATGTGATTATGAACGTGCGATTTGTCTATGTGGGTGCAGACCACAAAGGCGTGATTGCCCTTAGTAAACCGCTTGGCAAATTCCACGCCCAGGCGGTTTGCTTCCTCCGGCGTGATTTCACCGGGTTTGAATGACTGGCGCACATGGTAAGCGATCACATCATCCGCGCCGCGCACTCGTCCGGTGGCGGCAATGTACTGCCGCTTTGCCAGAAGAAACTCTGCATCCGCAGTCCGGCTGTCACACGCATAGCCGGTAATGAGCTTGCCGTTATCTGTTTTCTTTGGGTTTGCCACATAATCGATGATGTCACTGATTGCCCGACTTTCTGTGCGACCCTTGCCAACATGAAGCGGCATGATTCTTGTAGTTGCCATAATAGAAGGACCTCCTCTCATAAATATTTTTGTTTTCGCTGAACTCTTTGCCTCTATCGTTGCAATAACTTTCTCCGCTGGGTATAATAAAAAAGAATATTCTACAACCTCAAAGGAGGGATTTCTATGATAGAACAGCTCATTGCTGAGGCAACAGAATGTGATTTCAAAGTTGCTCTCGAAACAAAAAAGCCAAAAAGCTGGTTGAAAAGTGTCAGTGCCTTTTCCAATGGAATCGGCGGCACTCTGTTTTTCGGAGTCTCCGATGACCGGGAGCCTATCGGCTTGTCCGATGTTCAAAAGGATGCTGAAGCGATCAGCCGATTAATCAAAGAACGTATCACACCATTACCTCAGTTTATCTTAAAACCATTACAGGAAGATGGTAAAAATCTATTAGCTCTGGAGGTTTCTCCCGGCCGTAGCACCCCATATTATTACAAGGCAGACGGCGTGATGGAGGCATATATCCGTGTTGGAAATGAAAGCGTAATTGCCCCTGATTACATTGTGAATGAATTGATCTTAAAGGGAACCAATCAGTCCTTTGATACCCTAACAACAGACGCGGTAAAAAAGGATTACAGCTTTACACTTCTGGAAGCAACCTATCTGGAACGGACCGGTCTCCGCTTTGAGCCATCCGATTATGTTTCCTTTGGTTTGACTGATAAAAATGGACTCCTGACCAATGCCGGAAAACTCATGACCGATCAGCACACGGTTTATAACTCCCGTATGTTCTGTACCCGGTGGAATGGCTTGGAAAAAGGCTCTATCTTTGATGATGCGCTGGACGATAAAGAATACGAGGGAAATTTGATTTATTTACTGAACAGCGGCAGTGAATTTATTCGCAATAATTCCAAAGTCCGTTTTGTCAAAAAGGCACAGTATCGTGTAGACAAGCCGGATTATGCTGAACGAGCTGTGACAGAGGCTCTTGTCAATGCGCTTATCCATCGTGATTATATTGTGCTTGGCAGCGAAATCCATATTGATATGTTTGATGATCGGGTGGAAATCACATCTCCGGGCGGTATGTTTGGCGGTGGATCAATTCAGGAATATGATATTTACAGTATCCGTTCCATGCGGCGAAACCCTGTGATTGCTGACCTGTTCCACCGCATGAAGTACATGGAACGCCGTGGAAGTGGCCTACGCAAAATCGTCAGTGAAACCGAAAAGCTGCCTGGATACACAGAGGCATATAAGCCCGAATTTTCCTCAACAGCGACAGATTTCAGAGTCATCTTGAAAAATGTAAACTACAACTTAGAGGGTGACGCCCACCAAGTTATCCACCAAGTTACCCACCAAGTTATTGAACTATCAACGGTATCCAAACAGATTTTGGCTTTTTGCACAACACCAAAATCCAAGAAAGAGCTTGCAGTATTTTGCGGCTTCAAAGATTTAAGAAACTTCACCTTGAAGCATATCAATCCGCTTTTAGAATCCGGGCAATTAGAAATGACTATTCCCGATAAACCTAAAAGTCGCAATCAAAAATATATTACAGTTCGTTCCGAATAAACAGAGAAGCAGGGCATTGGGTCTCATCTCCCATTGTCCTGCTTCTTTTTCATTCCAAATTATATTCACATCATTTACCCATACACCCAATCCTGGATCGCAAATTTCAAATCCTGCACCTTACCCAACAGCCAGATCGCCGCAAGCGGCAATCCCATCGGGCTAATCAAAAAAGCTATAACCAGCAAAATCACACCATTCTGCGGGGAATAGGTAATAAGCACAGCCACGCCAAGCAGAGCAATTACCGTGCTGAGCAGACCAAGCACCAGACCGGATATGTAGATCAGCCCCATGCAGAGCCAGACAAAAAGCGTCAACGCCAAAATGACCGGTGCAGTTACAATCATCAGCAAGCATTTCAAAATCTTCATTCCAGTTCCTCCCTCCAACGCTCCAGATGCCGTTTGCACAGGGCATCCGCTTCTCTCTCATCATCTTCCGTCACTTCCCGTTTTCCTTTGGTCAGTTCAATCTCCAGATAAGTCCGGTAATCATCGGCTAAGAGGTCGAACAGTTCCTTGGGAGTATGGCACACCTCGCCAGAGCAATAGTGAAAATCTTGGTCAAATTCAACTCTTACACATCCATGGCGGCTGATATAAACTTCTATGGTCTCGTCTGCGGTCAGGTAATCCGCAAAAATCTCCAGCACCTTTTCAAAGGTCAGCATCTGTTTTCACTCCTTTGCTTCACTTTTTATTCTACTCATATTATCCGGTACGGACAGGCAAAAAACAAGGATACCGCCAAAAAGAAAAAGCGGAGGAAGGTGCGGCGAAGAAACGCCGTTCCTCCCTCCGCAAATGGAGTATCTATCCCTGTTATGAAAGTTTGGAGAGTTGGGTAAGGATTTCCTTCACACCCTCCCACAGTTGTTCCTGCCGCTGGGATATATCCTCCAAGTCAGCATTATAAACCCGCCCGGTCTCATGCACTTTGCGGGTCAGCTGGTTCAAGTTGTTGCTGCTTCGGCGCATCAGGGAGACCAACTCCTTCAGCTCTGGCAGTTCCAGCTTGACCACATAACCATCCAGCGCCATTTTCCGCAGATAAGCGCTCAAATTCTCTGTCCCGTATTGCTGCATCTTTTGATGGATCAGTTCCAGTTCTTCTGCGGACACCCAAAACAGAACCGGCACATCCCGCTTGCGCTTTGCCATGGTTATCGCTCCAGCTCCCGTTTTTTCGGGGCGGCAGACTTATTGGCGGGCAGCTCCTGTTTGAGCTTATCCCGTACTGAGGGACGGGACGGTTCCAGTTTTTCTCTCTGGGTACGGCTGCGCTGCTGTTCTTCACGCACCAGATCAATAAAACCATCCAGCACAGCAGGGTGGCTGTTTAAGGCATAACCACAACGGACGGTTTCGGGATTATCATTAGGAATGGTCTTGGCCCATTCTTTGTTGCGTCGGGAGTAGCGCCCATCCCAGTCCTGAAGCTGGATCGTGTTAGACAGAACCATAGATACACGCTCCATGCCATAGGTCTCGATCACACCCTTTGCCGCATCGTGGCTGAGATACATTCCGTCGAAGTGTTCCCGCACCGCCGCTTCAATGGACTCCTTGCATTGGCGATTTACATTGTTGGAAGCTCGGTACTGCTCCAGCTCCCCATGTTCTCTCGCATAGGCAGCTGAATGGGGATAGACCGGTGTTGTTCGCAGTTCCTCTTTAGCTCTGCACACATCGTCGGCACGGTTCTCAATGCTGTCCCGGATCATATCCATATAGCCGGTCTCCAGCTTTTCAAAATAACGGTACACATCAGCCAGCGGCGAGGGGGAATCCAAAAGCGCCTGGGTCTGTGCGTCGGTCAGCTCCAGCTCCTCCATCGCCATCACGATGTCCTCGCGGATGGTGTACTCATAGGCATGGTTTAAGACTTCTTCCGGGGACTGGCTTTTCAGCCAGTCCCTATATTTTTCCTGCTCAGTGGCCATCTTTTCATAAAGGGCCGTATTCAGATTATTGGTATTCATGTTATCGCACCTCCTCATGCTGTTTTGGTTTCTTGTCTGTACTGCGGGGCGTCACCGGGCGCTTCAGGCTGTCCAGCACCGAAGTCCGTGTGCTTTTGGCAACAACAGCCTCGGCGTGCGCCTGTCCCTTTCCGTCGATGTTGAGCAAAGTATCCAGCTCCACCAGACGGGCATTTTTGCTTCGCAGTTCTTCTTCATAAAGGAATGGCTTTCCGACTTCCTCCTTTGCGGCAGCCTGCTGCTGATAGAGGTTATCCAGCTGGGCCTTTGCCGCCTCCAGACGCTGGGGCATCAGGGCGAGGGCATTGTCGATACGGGTAAGATTTCCGCGAGGGTCTGTACCAAGGGTTGCCCGGTGGGTCATCCGTCCTTTCAGCAGGAGCGTATACTCCTGTTTCCAAGCGGAAAATTCCACGGATATGGCATAGCCCCGGTAGCTGCCGATCTGCACCGGATCGGAGGTTTTGACCTCCTTGCAGGCATCCAAAAGGGCTGCACCGGCGTTCTCCTTATCGGTCAGCAGATCGCCACGGATTTCCATACCAGCAAAACCGTCCTCCGGGTGCGGGTGCGCTGCCAAAACCTCCAGATCGGATTCAAAGCCCTTGATAAAGCCTTTGTGCTTTTCAATCTCCTCCGGGAAGTATTTGAGCAGCTGGTCCTCCAGACGATATTGCTTGCTCTGGTGGTCGGCTTTCATCAGCTTCAGGCGGGATACCTCCACATCCAAATCCATACGCTCCTTGATGCGGGGATCTCCGGCACACAGAGCCTTGATCTCGGCAAAACTGAGGGCTGTTTCATCCACATCATCGCAGGAGCGCACCGGCGATTTAGAAGTCATGATCTGGCTGATGAATTTTTGTTTATTCTCCACCGTCTGCCAGAGGTATGCGTCAAAGGTTCCTTCAGTCACATAGCGGTACACATGAACAAGAGGATTCTGGTTACCCTGGCGCTCGATACGGCCCTTGCGCTGGGCAAGATCTCCCGGTCTCCACGGACAGTCCAGGTCATGAAGTGCCACCAGACGGTCCTGCACATTGGTGCCTGCGCCCATCTTGGCGGTGCTGCCCAAAAGGACACGCACCTGACCGGTACGGACCTTAGAGAACAGCTCCTTTTTCCGCACTTCGGTATTGGCTTCATGGATAAAAGCGATCTGGTCGGCAGGCATTCCCTGAGCAATGAGTTTCTGACGAATATCGTCATATACCGTAAAGACCGGTTCCTGCTCCGGCAGAGGCACAGAGCCTTCCAATGCGTGAAGCAGTGGATTATCCAGCGTTTTCGCCGCCTTGCTTGCAGGAGCTTTTGCCTGCGGTGTAGAAATGTCGCAGAACACCAGCTGGGTCAGCTTGTCAGCTTTGCCATTCCGCCAGATCTGCATGATGTTGTCCACGCACTGATTGACCTTTGTGCCAGGTTCATCCGGCAGCATCTGGTTGACGATTCTCTGGTCCAGGCCCAGCTTACGGCCATCCGAGGTAATCTTGAGCATATTGTCCTGGGACGGGTCAACGGTTCCGCTGTGTACCAGCGATGCGCGCTCCGAAAGGGTCTTGACCATTTCCTGCTGATGTTCGGTAGGCTGCGCCACGATGTTGTGGTATTCCACCTCCGGGGTGGGCAGATTCAGTTGGTCAGCGGTCTTGATGTCCGCCACTTCTTTGAACAGGTTCATCAGCTCCGGCAGATTAAAGAACTTGCTGAATCTCGTTCTTGCCCGGTAGCCGGTGCCTTCCGGTGCCAGCTCCAATGCTGTGACGGTCTCCCCGAATCGGGAAGCCCAGCAGTCGAAGTGGGTCATGTTCAGTTCTTGCAGGCGTTCATACTGAAGGTAACGCTGCATGGTGTAAAGCTCAGTCATGGAGTTGCTGACCGGGGTGCCGGTGGCAAAGATTACGCCACGGTTTCCAGTAATCTCATCCATATAGCGGCACTTGGCAAACATATCGGAGGATTTCTGTGCATCCGATGTGGATAAGCCTGCCACATTCCTCATTTTTGTGTATAGAAACAGGTTTTTATAGTTGTGGGCCTCGTCCACAAACAAACGGTCCACACCCAGCTGCTCGAAGGTTACCACATCGTCTTTTCGCCCTTCGGCTTGCAGCTTTTCCAGTCTGGCTTCCAGAGACTTTCTGGTACGCTCCAGCTGCTTGACGGTAAAACGCTCGCCGCCGCTGGCCTGTACCTCTGCAATCCCCTCGGTGATCTCGTCGATCTGCTCATAGAGAAGCCGTTCCTGACGCTCCCGGCTGATGGGGATACGCTCAAACTGGCTGTGTCCCATGATAATGGCATCATAATCACCCGTCGCAATACGAGCGCAGAACTTCTTTCGGTTATGGGTCTCAAAGTCCTTTTTTGTGGTGACTAAGATATTGGCGGAAGGATAGAGACGCAGAAACTCCGACGCCCACTGCTCGGTCAGATGGTTTGGAACCACAAAGAGAGATTTCTGACACAGTCCCAGGCGTTTGGCTTCCATCGAAGCAGCCACCATCTCAAATGTTTTGCCTGCGCCCACTTCGTGTGCCAGCAGAGTATTACCGCCATACAGCACATGGGCGATGGCGCTTTTCTGGTGTTCCCGCAGGGTAATGGCCGGATTCATGCCGCCAAAAGTGATATGGCTGCCATCATATTCACGGGGACGGGTAGAGTTCATTTCCTCGTTGTACTGGCGCACCAAAGTCTGGCGGCGTTCCGGGTCTCTCCAGATCCAGTCCCTAAAGGCTTCCCTGATAGCTTGCTGTTTTTGGGCAGCCAGGGTGGTCTCCTTGGCGTTCAGCACGCGGCGCTCTTTTCCGTCTGCGTCCTCTATGGTGTCATAGATACGGACATCTCGCAGGTTCAGGCTGTCCTCCAAAATCTTGTAGGCATTGGCACGACTGGTCCCATAGGTGGTATAAGCTGCCACATCGTTGTAGGATACGGAAGATTTCCCCTTAATCTGCCATTCAGCGGTAAAGGACGAATAGTTGACCCCAATACTGCGCTGGAGATAAAACGGGGTATTAAAGGTCTCATACATAAACTGCTGGATATATTCCTTGTCAATCCAGGTAGCGCCCAGACGCACCTCGATCTCCGACGCATCCAGGTCTTTGGGCTGGGCGGCGGTAAGAGCTTCCACATTGACTGCATAAACCGGGTCCTGCTGTGCGGCCCGTTGCGCCTGACGCAGTTTGCGGCGTACATTGCCGGAGAGGTATTCATCAGCAGTCACATAATGGGGTGTGCCGTCTTTCTCCAGCTGTCCCGGTACACGGAAGATCACGCCTTGCAGCTCTCCGGCCAGTTCTTCTTTTGTTTTTCCGGTAAGCTGGCTCATATAGTCCATATCCACGCAGGCTTTTTCCGAGATGGACACCGCCAGTGCTTCACTTGCCGTATCCACCACAGCCACCGCCTGATGGGGCTTGATGGTCCGCTTGGTGAACATATCTGCCTTACGTTCCAGTTTCCCATCCTCGTCAATGACTTCCAGCGCACAGAGCAGGTAATAGGAAGAATCATCTGCATAGGCCAGTCGGTTTGCACGGTCATTGATGAGACCGTATTTGGCAGAAAAGCTGTCATAGAGGCTGTTCAGTTCCGCCTGCTTTTGGGTAATGGTGCTGTCTGGAACCGCTGCATCCATCTGAAGGTCGATCAGTTCCTGCACACAATCACGCAGTTCCACAAGACCTTTTACACGGGCTTCGGCGGTGGCGTTGAGGTCAGGGCGCACCATACGGCTGTTTTCCCGGTAGTACACCTGCCCGTCTACAATGGCATAAGAATAGTTCTTCACATTGGGGTCGGCAGGAATGGAGGTGTCAATGGCTTCGCCCTCGCCCAGCTCCGGCAGCTCTGCCTCCTGATAAGTCCCATGAATGTACTTCACAGCATCATGCAGCTGGTCGGAAAGCTCCAGTCCCTCGATGGGGTTCACGGTGTAGTCCATACCATGAGCAGTGCTTACCGGCTCCTGTCTGCCCAGCACCATTTCCGGGTGGTCGATAAAATACCGGTTGATGGCAAATCCGTCCTCCGTCTGTCCGGTTTGAGTCCATTCCGGCACGATGTCCAGCGGGCGGTCCCGTTTTTGGAGGAAGATGATGTCCGATACCACCTCGGCACCGGCATTCTTTTTGAACGCGTCATTCGGCAGGCGGATAGCTCCCAGCAGCTCGGCACGCTGGACAAGATAGCGGCGCACGGTGGAATCCTTGGCGTCCATAGTATAGCGGGAGGTTACAAAAGCTACCACGCCGCCGGGACGCACCTGGTCCAGTGCTTTGGCGAAAAAGTAGTTGTGAATACTGAAATTCAGCTTATTGTAGGCTTTGTCATTGACCTGATACTGACCAAAAGGTACATTGCCGATGGCAAGGTCAAAGAAGTCACGCCTGTCGGTGGTCTCAAAGCCGCCTACTGTGATGTCCGCCTTGGGATAGAGCTGCTTTGCGATGCGACCGGAAACCGAGTCCAGCTCCACGCCATACAGACGACTGTTTCGCATTTCTTCCGGCAGCATACCGAAGAAATTGCCCACACCCATAGATGGCTCCAGAATATTTCCGGTCTCAAATCCCATACGGTCCACCGCTTCATAGATGGCCTGAATGACCGTAGGGCTGGTGTAATGGGCGTTGAGGGTAGAGCTTCTGGCGGCGGCATATTCCTCCGGGGTCAGCAGCTCTTTTAGCTGAGCATACTCTAAAGCCCATGCCGGTTTCTCCGGGTCAAACGCATCAGAGAGACCGCCCCAGCCCACATATCGAGAAAGAACCTCCTGCTGTTCGGGGCTTGCCTGCTGTCCGGCAACTTCCAGCTCTTTCAGCAAGCGAATCGCATTGACATTTGCCTGGAACTTGGCTTTCGGACCGCCTTCGCCCAAATGCTCATCGGTAATGCGGAAGTTTTTTGCATTGCGGCGCAGGTTAGCCTTGTATTCCTCATAAGATGCTTCCTCGGCAGCTTTGGCATTGGGGAAGGTCTGCCACTGGCCATTGACCTGAATGGAAACCGGGTGTTCATCCAACACTTCCTCAAAGGTTTTCTCCGGCTCAGTCACAGGGGCTGGTGGCTCCGGCTCCTCGATATGCAGTCGTTCCACCACCACATCATAAGGCAGATTGTTCTTATCGCCCGGATAGACGGCCATGGTCTCGGAATGGAAGGTCGGGGATTCGGTAGCCGGTTGGGGCTGTTCCTGTCCAAAACCGTCCTGCTGACGGGCATACATCCCGCGCAGCAAAGACGCAACCTCATCCCAGCGGAAATACAGCATAGCCAGACGCTTTTCCTCTGCATCCATGACTTCCAGTTCTATGCCCTGTGCCGTGGTACGGTAATCGGCAATATCGCCGGTCTCCAGATTCAGTGTCTCGATCTCACCGGAATAGGCTCTGCTCAGCCAGTAGGCGATCTCGCTGTTGCTCCTGCCGGATTGCAGCAGCGTGGAAATCTGCTTTTTATCCGCTTCATACATCAGTCCATGAGCCAATACATCCCGCAAGTCCTGATCTGCCTTGTCCGGGTCAATAGGAAGAAACTCGGTATAGTAAGCATTGCGGCGGTCTGCCCGAAGCAGCTGCTCAAACTGTTCTTTGCGCTCTGCCCGGTAGATGGGATATACCATCCCGGTGGGCAGAAGCTGTACGGTGTCCTCCCGCAGCTCGGTGATCTGATAGGCGTCATCCTCGATATACACGGTATCGCCCACGGCATAGACCGGGGCGGCTGGGTCATAGGAGGTTCTTTGCGGAATTGGGCGGCGAACTGCGTCATATTCCTCATCGGAAATGGAAACTTTGGAAGTCTGCTCTGTCTCGGCATCTGCGATCTGCTCGGCATCTGACATCACCTGTTGGATAAACGGGGCATTGTCCAGTTTTTCCGGGTCTGCCACCTGGCCGTTGACGATTCCTCTTTCTTCCAGAGCTTCCCGGATGGCGATGGGGTCGATGTCGTCAAAACGGTCCTGTTCTTCTTCGGTATAGAACCGGTCCTCCTGAATGAGCTGGGCAATCCGGCGCTGTACCTTCGGCCAGGGCAGCTGCGTTTCCTCCGGGCTGCCGGCACGGACAACGAACAGGCTGTTGCTGTTACTGCCGCCGTATTCCTGAGCCAGCCATGCGGCGGTATCTTTTTCTCTTGCATGGTCTTTCATATAGCGGACAACAGCGTGTTTACTCTCGATATTGCCGTTCCATGCACAAAGGGCAGTATCAATATCTTCCTGAGAAAGAGGGCGCAGAAGCTCATGGAGCTTTGGATAGGTCTCGTCGATCACTTCCCGGTGTAAACGCTGACGGAACTCCGGCACATCCGAATAGAGTCGGATCAGCTCCATATCCTTAGAACCAAGGACTGCACGGCGCACAGCGGCATTACCCTCGATGACAGCATTTTCACGGTCAGAATGACCGCAGGCATTGCGATATGCGGTATCCTCGGAAATGGCGGCAGTCACCACAGGCTTATACTGCTCAAACTGCTCCCCAAGGGTAGGCTTTGGCGTTTCTTTCTCCACCTCCGGCTGCTGTGCTTGAATGGCATCTTCTTCTGCCAGTTCCTTTTCAGCCTGGATTTTGTCATACTGCGCCTGTTCCTGTTCGGTAAGATAGCGGTCTTTCTGGACAAGTGAGGTAATGCGCTTGGCAACCTTTTCCCAGTTCAAGTGAACATCCGGGCAGTCCTGCTTTTTATAGTGCAGTCCTTTCCCATCGTGATCTTCGCCGCTGTGTGTTGCACCGGACAAGGCATGAGAGCGTCCGCCAATGCCATACTCGTCTTTGAGGAATCTTACTTTCTCCTTATCCGTATGGTTTTCCATGAAGAACGCATAGATACGGCCTTTTCCTCCGGCGAAACTGCTTCCGCCGGTCATGGCGGCGTCGATCTCATCCTCGGTAATAAAGTGCTGGACGGTTGGCACTTGGGAAAGCTCTGAAGAAAAGGTCCTGCGGGGCAGGTCAAGGTCCTTCAGGTTCTCCCAGATCTCCCTCGGTCTATGATAGTGAAAACGCAACAGGTCACGGTCCTGCTGATAGGCAGTCCAGAAGGCAGCGTATTCTTCCTTGAGGGTCTGGCGGAAAGCCGGGTCACTCAGCTGCTCCGTCAGGCGGCGGGTCTCCTCTGGGAAACCATTGCCTTTGATCTCTGACAGGCAGGACAAATATCCGGCTTTTCTGGCGTCCTCACTGAGATCGTGATACAGATGCCAGAGCTTTTCCGAGAGGAGGGAGCGTTCATAGCCTGCCGCTTCTGCAAGCTCCACATTGGAGGCAAACTGACCACTTTCCAAAAGCTCCCCGATACGCTCTGCGGCGCGCTCCCAAGAAATGACCTGGGCAGACCTGTCATAACGGACAGACTTCCCGTGGGAAAGATGGATACCATCCTCGGCATACCATGCACTCACACTGCCAAGGCCGTTGCCACCGTGGTACAGCGTTTTCAGTATCTCGGCAATCTCAGCGGTGGTTTTCTGCTTTTCAAAGGCTGCAACCACACGCTCCCTCTGACGGTCTGTATTGCCTCCCAAACGCAGCACATGGTCAATGTCATTTTGGGCAAAAGAAAAAGCAGAGGATGTATGCGCTACATTCTCTGCTTCATCTATGGATTGGATCTGTTCCGCTTCGGAGAGGAACAGGTTTAGAGTCAGCTGTTGATAAGCTCCGCCATCAGGATTTCCTCGGCCTGGGCTTTGCAGGTGTTCATCAGCCCCACCCACTTCATGGGATCGCTGGCTTTCAGTTCCTCGGTGGCTCCCGCTTCCTTCGCCAGCTGGGGCATCATCTGCTCCAGTCTGCTCTGGGCGGTCTCGTCGATCTCCAGAAGGTGCGGGTACAGCTTCTCGCTCAGCAACATCTGGTTGTAGAGGATGGGACGGTGTTCCTTCAGGTAGGTTTTCCTCATCCTTCCGTACTTGCCCAGGGGTTTCTCCGGCTGCTGGCTCAGCTTCAGGTCGGGAATCAGATAGTCTCCGTTCTGGATATAGGTCATGGGATTGTTCATCTTGTTTGCTCCTTTCTTGGTTGGCTTCGCGCTCTGCATTTCGGACGGTAACGCCGATCTGCCGCAGCACCTGCTGGTTGATCTGGCTGACCGCTGTTCCCAGCGCTCCGATGGTTGCCGGAGTATTGAAATCAAAGATCGCCATGAAATCTTCGTGGTCGAAGTAGCGTTCCGGCTCCAGTCCACAGCGGGACATCAAAGCGTAAGTGATACTGACGGTGGCTGCTGCCTTGAACTGTACTCCGATGTTAAACTCATCATATTCCTCCAAAAAGGAACCGTCAACGATATAGAAGAAGTCCTGCTGATGCTCCGTCCAGTATTCCTCAGCCAGTTTTCCGGCTACCTTAGTGAGCTGTCCGGCAAGGTCATCACCGGAAACATCATAGGTGCGCTCAAGCATGGCCTGCACCGAATCCAAATGGTGCTCCTCCAGCTGCCACAGCCAGGGAGTGCGGGAATGTTCACGGGTTCCGGTGTCGGAAATATCAAAAACATAGCGCAGGCGGGGCCTGTCCCCGGAATCGTCCACCAGAGCAATCCCTTTGGAACCGCGCCTTACATACCGGCCCATCTTTTCATTCCACAAATCGTACTCCGCACAGGCGGTGGCGTCTGGTCGCTGGGCATAGATCATCAGCTGCTCATGGAACGGGTACTTGTAAAGGCGGGAAGCAGTAGTGAGAAACCCTGCCCATTCCTGCCAGCTCCCCGTGAGCTGCGTTGTTACCTTCTCCGCCATCTGTGCATATAGTTCAGCTTTGGTTGGCATGGTGTTCTGTCCTCCTTTCGGTTTTTGGGTAAAAGAAAAGCAGGAAACCGAATTGATTTCCTGCTGGGTGAAACTGTGAATATTAAATTATTATTGGTTATACAAACTTGAATTTATAGTCCTCTCAAAACCAATTTGCTTTTTCTTCTCGAAATACGGGAATATCACTATCTCGATATGGATTGTAATTATGAAGATTGCAACCAAACTCTTTTAATGATTTTATTTTGTTATCCTGTGTCCATACAATTAAAGATATTCCGTCAAATTCTTCAACATTTCCATTATTCATTTTGTTTTTAAAATACCACTCCACGATTGTTTGATTGCCTTGATGAAAAAATTGCTTAATCTCCCAGACAAGAACACTTCCGCGTGTATTCCATTCGTCAAACCAGTGCTTTACCGTTTTGCGGTTTTCATATTTAGGACTCCAACTCTCAGTATATACAACATCATCTGTAAAAATATTGTCAATTCCTAAATCTGCTTTCTTAATCCACATATCAAACCATAATCGGATAATTTTTTCTCTCTCGTTCATAAAGCACCTCCACAACTTCCGATTTGTTACTTACATTATAGTTCATTCATCCCTCCAAGCATAGTAGGAGTTTGTAAAGAGTTGAGAGAAACCGCCTTCCCATCGAACAGTTTCTCTCACTATGTCATCCCGACACGATAAATTTACTGGTCAAAATCCGGGTACAACTCCAGCTCGGCAAACTCGGCATCACTCATGGTCTGGAGCTTGCCCAGTGCGCTGTCTGTCAACTCCCGCAGCTCGGTTTCCTCCGGGGCCAGCTCGCCGCGCATCTCACGCAGGCTGTCGATCAATCCGGTGCGGCTGCCGGTATTGTAAATACACATCAGGTTCATTTCCTCAAAAGTAAAGTTTCCCATATCAAATCTCCCTTTCCGCACTCTTTTTGGGCGCTGTCTTTTTGTGTTCTGCCTTGGGCTGGCTTTTCAGCTGCTCCATGACGGACTTTTTCTTTTCCCGTTCCTCCCGATGGGCAGCGGCAGCCAGATCCATCAGGGAAATGGGCTGACCGCTGCGGGCCTGCTGTTCCAGCTCTGCCACCGTAGGCTCTTTTGCGCCATTGTTGATGATACCGTCGATCATGCCGTAATCGTCCTCCACGGCCATCTCCGCATTTTTCAGCGGATTTTCCGGCAGGAATCCGGAGATCTGGGTAAAACCAACACTATCACAGTAATGACAGGATACCTTACCATCCTGCTTGATCGCAACGATGTCACTGACACTCATAGAAGGACTGTGAAAATCCGCCGGTTTTTGCAGATTAAACTGCTCATATAGTTTTTCCAACTGCTCCGGCACAATGCCAGACGCACTTAGCGGAGCTGTGTAAATGAGGTCATAATTGCTGCGGTCTATGGAAATGTCATGGGACTTTAACCAATCCAGATTCATAAAGCGCACATTCTGCGGATCGTCACGGCTCACCTGATAGATGGCAAAGCAATCTCTGTTCTGAGCAAGAAATGCCTGTTCCCGTTCCTGCTGATGTTCCTGGCGCTCCATGACCTTTTCATGGAACTGAGGGCTTTTCTCCCATTCCTCACGGTCCACACCGAAAATGCCGCCATGATCCATGATTTCCTGCGAGTCAAATACCATACTCTCCGTATTGTCCTCATGCAGCACATAGATAGTCAAACCAGCGGCATCCAGTTCCAGCGCCCGTTCTCTGGTGACAGGGAGCATCCCATCATAGAAGTAGCCGTATTCCTGCATATCCGGTGTGGATACCTGCTCATCAGGCATAGGGTATTCATCCAGCGCCTGCTCTTGTGCTTCCGGCAGCTGAGAAGAAGCAGCCATCTGACTGGCCTCTGCCTGCATCTGCTGGTAGGCAGCTTCCTGCAAGGTCTCAATCATGGACAACGGTGCGTATTTTACCGAGTCTCTGCCCAAATCGTTGTCATCACAAATCTGGAGAACTGCCTTCATGCGGGAAATCTCCGGCATATCCAGCTGACCACCATCCAACTCTTTCATGGACGCGGCATCGTAAAGGGTATAGTCCCAGCCGCTGTCACAGGATTGGATATGAAGATAGGTGGCATCGTCAATCAGAAACAAAGCCTCCTGCTGGTTGGCGTCCGCCCCCAGCACTTCCATTTCCGGCATTGCCGCAGCCAGTTCCTTTACCGCTTTTTGCACCAGAGGATTATCACGGTAATAGTCGATTGCCTGGACGGTGTCCAGGTCAATGGTCTGGCCGGTCAAAATCGGAAAAGGTCCTTCATAGTCGCTTCCGTCTTTCAGCTCAAAACCAATGCCCTTGATCCCGTTCATTCGCTCTGCCGGAATTTCTTGATAAATGCGGATTGCTTCCTCCAAAGACAGGTTATCGTGGTATTCTCCGAGGTTTGGAAATTCCATGCACTCTGCTACATAGTAGGTCAGATTGCCGGTCGGCTGTCTATCGGCTACCTTAGCAGCATCTTCTGGCTGCTCTATCGGGGCGGTTTCCGGCTCTGCCTTTGCATGGGGGTCAATTCCACGCTCTTTGCAGATTTCCTTATAGTGGCGCTCAATGTCAGAGATCAAAGTACCGGAGGTCTTGTTGATGGTTTCCAAACTGGCTCTCAGCTCTTTCAGCTCCTTGCCCTGACTCCAGCTTGCAATATAGCCGAAGCTGTTTTCTCCGGTCTCGATGCCAAAATATTTGCAGACTGCGTAGGAGATGCTTTCAGCCTCTACTTCCTCCGTGTGACGATTTTTGATTGCCTGTTTTTCTGCGGTTGGATCTTCCTCAACTGCAAGACGCCATTCAAACTGATTTTCGTCCACATAGCGCCAATCCATATCAGAAGCAAACTGTTCAGCTTCTCTTTCTGTGGCAAAATCCAGCTTGAAATCATGCTTGGTTCCACCTTCACTCTCCAGCACAACCTTCCATAACGGTAGCATTTCATATTTTTTAGGGTCATGGAGCTTGCTGTGGGCAATCTCGTGTACTGTGGCTGAAACCGTCTGAACCTCACTCATGCCCTGACGAATGGCAATTTTCTGATGATCAGCAGAAAAATAGCCGTCCGTATCAGCGGCCATTGCTTCAAAAGTAATCGGCACCGGTGCGCTGCGGCGCAGGGCCTCCATGAATGCCTCATAATTTGGCACATTGCCGGAAAGGGATGATGCAAGCTCAGGCAAAGGTTTACCGTCGGTCTGGCTCACATCAAAGACCTTGACCGGACGAAACATGGGGATCTCGATTTCTTTTTCCTCTGTAACGATCTTTCCGTCTTTATCCAAAATCGGAGCCTTGGTATCTGGGTCCAGCTTCTGCTCCTCGATTTTCTTCTTATACGGTGTGGGAGCGATGATGGTAATGCCATGCTCGCCCTTTTTTACATGACGCTCAAACTGGTCTTTCCACTTATTGTATCCGGCTACCAATGTGGCGTCCGGCTTCTGCATATAGATGAGCATGGTGTTGTTTACCGAATAGCGGTGGAAGCGGGACATGATGGACAGATAGCGCATATACTTTTCACTCTCAAACAGTTCTTTGATGCCCTGCTCGATGCCATCTGTGATTTCCCTTAGCCGTTCTCGGTTGGTGGGTTTGTTCTCAGCCATGATTTTCAATCTCCTTTCCAAGTGTATGATTTCTGCTGTGTGTTCTGCAATCCATGCCTTTTGTTCTTCTTCACTTTCATAAAGAAAAAGGTCCAGCAGGTACTCTACATAGGCTTTCTTCTGGATTGCTTCCACAAAACGGGGGTGCGGTTCTTCCTCCGGTGTCCTGGGAGAACGGTCGGCTTCCCATTTTTTCAGCAGATAGTAGTAATCGGACAGTACGCAATAACAGCGCTGTCGATCCTCCCGAAACTTCTGTGCCTCGGTTTTTTGCCGGACATATCTCCTGCGGGGCGGGGCCTGACTGTCATAGATCAAGCCAAAGTCCTGTGCCAGTTTCTCCGCCGCTTCTTTTGGGGAGAGGTTAAAGAGCTTTGCGGTAAAGTCGATCACATCCCCATCTGCACCGCAGCCAAAGCAGTGGAACCGCTGGTCTACCTTCATGCTGGGGTTCTTATCATCGTGAAAGGGACAGCAGGCCATACCATTTCGTTTGACCTCGATCCCATAAAACGCTGCCGCTTCTCTGGTGCTGACCGACTGCTTGACCGCTTCAAATACATTCTCTGCCATGTGCCTTTAACTGCCGGACTTTTTCACAGGGGGCTGGTATCCGGCGGCTTTCGCACGCTCACTGGCAGCTTTGCGACGCTCGGCGCTGTATGGCTCCCGGACTGATACACACCGCTTGGGGACGGTAAAGTTATGGGCGTCCTTTCGGGTGATCTGGTCGGGATGCTTTTTTGCCAGCAGTTCCAGCTTCTCCATCAGACGGGGATCGTGGGTATAGACCTCAGCCATTGGTTCTGCCTGGTTATAGAGGAGAATGGTTTCCCGTTCCACTAAAGAGAGCTTCATCGGCTGCCTCCTTTCCGCTGGTCAAATTCCAGCTTGAAGTTGGCATACTGTCCATCGTCCTCCAAAACCACAGTGGCATCGTAGGTCTTGCCGGTTTTCTCCGAATATAGCCCCGTCACACGGACACAGCCATCGTTCAGCAGCGCAGACACCACAGCTTTGGTCGGCTCTTTTTTCTTGGCAGCCCACCATTTGTTGTTTTTCCAGATTGCAAATTTGCAAGAATCATTCTGACAGAAGAAGCCTTTTTGCAGTTCTGCAACTTCACCGCCGCAGCGAGGGCATTTGCCCACCACCTCACGGGGCGGAGTGAACAGGTACTCAGTTCCCTTGATGACCTGATAAGTCCCCACCAGATCTTTCAGCATGGTGCTGATCCCGTCCAGAAACTCCTCTTGGGCAAGCTGCCCGCGCTCGATCTCACCCAGGCGATACTCCCACTCGGCAGTCAGAAGCGGCGATTGCAGTTGTTCCGGCAGCACCGTGATAAGGGATACTGCATCGTGGGAAGGAAGAAGTTGCACCGTTTTTCTGTTCTTTTTTCGCTCCAGAAAACCGGCAGATACCAGCTTTTCCAAAATACCGGCACGGGTGGCCGGTGTCCCCAGACCTTTTCTCTCAGCATCCTCTGGCATATCATCTTTCCCGGCAGTCTCCATTGCGGACAATAGGGTGTCCTCCGTAAAGTGCTGAGGCGGACTGCTTTTGCCTTCTTTGACGATTGCCGCAGAAACCGAAAGTGTCTGTCCTTCGGTCAGCTCCGGCAGGGCTTTCTCTACGCCCTCTTTTTTCGGCTCTGTATCCTTCATTTTGGCACGATAAGCGTCCTCCAGTGCTTTCCATCCGGGGTGCTTCACTGTTTTTCCTTTTGTGGTAAACTCCCCACCGGCACACGCTGCAATCACAACGGTTTCCGAATAGATATGGGGCTGGGCTACGGCGCACATCAGACGCAGGGCCACCAGCTCCAGCACCGCTTTTTCTCCCTCAGGAAGGGCAGAAAGGTCTGCATCCTTGAGATTTCTGGTAGGGATTACTGCGTGGTGGTCGGTTACTTTCTTATCGTTGATTACCGTCTGCGGATCACAGGTAATGGCGATTCCTTTGCGAAACGGCATAGCATTGGCAACCAGATTCACCAACATCGGCAGGCTGTCTGCTATATCGCCAGTCAGATAGCGGCTGTCAGTACGGGGATAGGTACAGAGCTTCTTTTCATACAGGCTTTGCAGATAGTCCAGGGTCTGCTGGGCTGTAAATCCAAGCAGGCGGTTGGCATCTCTTTGCAGAGTAGTCAGGTCATAGAGGGCAGGCGGCTTTTCGGACTTTTCCTTGCACTCCACCTTTTTGATTGTGACATTTGCACCCTGACAGGCTTCTTTCAGCTGCTCAGCAGCAACCTTATCCGCCATGCGCTCCCCGGATACGGTAAGACCGGGCAGCTCCAGCGCCACGGTATAAAAGGGAATCGGCTGAAAGGTGTCGATCTCAGCTTCTCGCTGAACAATAAGCGCCAGCGTCGGGGACATCACGCGCCCGATGTTGAGGGTTCGGTGATACAGCACGGAAAAAAGCCTTGTCGCATTGATCCCCACCAGCCAGTCGGCCTTGGCACGGCAGAGGGCAGCATCCCGAAGTCCGTCATAATCCGCACCGGGGCGCAGGTTTGCAAAGCCTTCCCTTATGGCAGAGTCCTCCATCGAAGAAATCCAGAGCCTTTTCATAGGCTTTTGACAGTCTGCCAGCTCATAGACGCTGCGGAAGATCAGCTCACCCTCGCGTCCGGCATCGCAGGCATTTACCACCTCCGTCACATCCGGGGCATTCATCAGCTTTTTCAGAATATCAAACTGCTTTTTCTTATCCTTTCCCACTACCATCTGCCAATGTTCCGGCAGGATAGGCAGGTCATCATATCGCCACTTGGCATACTTTGGGTCATAGCTGTCTGCATCCGCAAGACCGGCCAGGTGGCCCACGCACCAGCTGACACGCCAGCCGTTGCCCTCCAGATACCCGTCCTTACGGACGGTTGCGCCGATCACCGCCGCCAAACTCTGGGCAACTGATGGTTTTTCGGCAATTACCAATTTATGTTGAGCCATGATGGTTCCTCCTCTCTTTGAGCCATCGGGACATTTCCCGGTGACAGATACCTACGCAGGGTCTTCCATAATTCCCGCAACCATAGCAGGGGTGGCTGTGGGGTAAAGAAGGAGGACGGGAAGTTTCCTTCCCGCCCTCCGGCCTGCGTGTCATCATGCGTTCATAGGGACTGTCTGTGAATCGGGTCATTTCACGCTGTCCTCGTCATCTTCTTCTGTGCTGCCCCCGTCAGCATCCGGTTCTTCCGAATCCTCACCCTCGGTTTCCCATTCCTCAGAATCTTCCTCGCCATAATCATAATCGTCCAGACTGTCATTGCCCTTGGTCTTAGGCTTGTTCTTAACGAGCTTCAAGTAGGAAAATACGCCACCGCCACCAAGCAGAGCCAGCAAAAGGACCAGCGCAGCCGGGTTCAATCCGGCAGGCTTCTCCTTTTCCGGCTCCGATGTTTCTGCCGGAGGTTCCGGTGCTTTGCCCGTACATTTACTCTTATCAGTTGCGCAGACCGGGCAGGCCGTATTGACTGCCCCTGCTTCACATTTTGTTGAACAGCTGCATACCGCAGGCATCTCCTCTTTGGGTTTTCCATCTTCCATCAGCGCCGCAAGGTCTGCATCGTCCACCTGATTCAGAAAGTGAACAGCAGTCTCCTTGTCCTCATTCGCCCTATCAATCAGGATATAAAAGTAATTTCCAGCTTTGGTCGTAACAGTAATAAGCTGCTTATTGCCTCCAAAATCATCCACCAATGCCGCATTCCCCTCCGGTGTAAGTGCCGGTGCCGGTTCTGTTTCTTCCACAATCACATTGCTGTCATTGGTAGAATCCTCTGCCGGTGCCGCCGGAGCCTGTTCTGACCCCTGTGCGAAAGCAGGGATCGTAAAGCCAAATGCCACAACCATTGTCAGGCAAAGGGCGGAAAGTGTTTTGCAAATTCTTTTATTCTTCATAAGCGGTAGCCTCCTGATTATTTGATTCCGACAGTGCTGTATCTCTGCCGTGGTTCATTCCACCGGAAAGCATAGCGTTCAGCTGTGCTGGAGTCATGCGTAACGCACGAACCATCTGAACGATTTCCAGATTCTCTGCCTCCGTTTTCTGTGCTTCCAGGGTCTTGAGCTTTTCCTGATATTCTGCAATCTTCTCACGGGTTTTCTCAATTTCCTGGTCGATACGTTCAATTTTGTTTTTTGCCATAACCGTTCACTCCTTTCCACAAAGTCTGTTACCAGTTCATCAGGCCGTAGCCCTTAATACTTTGATAATTCAGGTCATAACTTTTGATCTTGCAGGCATCGCCGGAATTTCCCTCCACCGTATAAACACGGCTGCCATCCGTACCGATCACGATACCCACATGGTCTGCTGTCCCATCCAAATCCCAATCAAAGAAAATTGCATCTCCGGGAGCCAGATTGTTATAGCCTCTTGCACCCCATTGTCCATGAGACTGGAACCACGGAACGCCCTGCCACTCACAGCCTGCAAAGCGCGGCTCACTTTTTCCAGCCTGGTTATAGCACCAGGATACAAAGCAGGCGCACCACTCCACGCGGCTGTCAAAGCCATACCAGCTCCAATAAGGATAGCCGCCCACATTGCCGACCTGACGCTTGGCCAGCTCCACCAACTGCGGATTTCCGGGACGGGTTCCATTTACAAACTGTACACCGGTCAAGTCCTCGGAATTGCTCATGTCAGGGGAACCGCCGCCAAACAACAGCGGCTTATTGCCCATGGTCTGCCGGTAAACCTGATACATTTCCATCTGCTCCGGGGTCAGTAACTCCGACGCCACAGCGGAAATGGGCTTGCTGGTGAGTTTCACATTCAAAATGTAATACTCATAGGGGACTTCTTCTGAGGTGGTCTCGCCGGTCTCCGGGTCGGTGGAGGTCTCCGTGCGGTAGCGAATCTCCACTTCCTCAGTAAGCGTCAGCTGATACTGTGCTGCAAACACACGCGCCAGCTCTGCCTGAGCGCTCTGCTGGGTGTAACCTTGCAAGACGGCAGACAGAAATGCTGCCAGCTCATGAGGGTCATGGCCGATCATACCAAGGTCATAGCGATACTCGTCATACCCTGGGTGGCTGCTTTCAATGTTGTCGATTTCCTCCTGCAACCGGACTTCTCTGGCTGCATAATCTGCCTCCACTGCCAGCATTTCCGGGTCATCCGACGGATAAGTGGTGCCGGAGAGAACGGAACCGATGCTCTGCGCCATCATGGAGCAGGAGGACATGGTATTCATCAGCATACAGGTAATGAGGAACAAAACCCCTGCCATCAGGAAACCCTTCTTGTGGCGCACGACGAACGCCCCTGCCTGCTGTGCCTTTTCTTTCACCGTCCTTGCGGCTTTTCCGGTTTTGGACGCAGCCTGGGCGGTATTTCCGGCAGTCTGACCGGCGTGTTTGGCGGCGGCATACTGCCTTTTGATGGCCTGCTTTTGCTGCCAGCGGGAAAGAGGGTTGCTGGCAAACTGGGGATTTTCCTGCAAAGATTTCTGGTACAGAACATTTACATTTGCCTTTTCCAGTTGACGCTCTGCCTGGGCTGCTTTGCGGTACGGCTTCAGCTTGTGGCTGCGATAGCCCTCCCGCACCAGATAAGCGCCGGTCTCCACCGCTTCCTCGGACTTGTGGGCGCTTTCCACGCCCACATTGTTCTGCTCTGTTTCCCGGATCTCTTTGTGGAGCTTGCCTGCGACCAGATGGACGGGAGCTTCCCTGACTCCTTGAGAAACTTTGGAAGGTGGCTTTTTCTTGTCCTCAAAGGTCAGCTTCGAGGTCTTTTTTCCGGTATCCGGGTCAATGACCGTCTGCCTGACCTTTTTCTTTGGGATATTGGCCTGCGCCTTATCTGCTCTGGCCGCAGCTTTCTCCGCTTTACGGATTGGCTTTTCCAGTGCAGGGTCAGACCGTTCCTCATCAGTAAAGCGCAGACGCGGTTCCTTATTCAAACCATTCTCCCAGCATGAGGGAGGACATCATGTAGTGCAGCTCTGCATAAATGGCCATTCCCACCGGATCGTTGAACATACAGCCGGACAGGTAGGCATAAAACTGTGCCACCACATCGGACAGGATCTTCGCTTCGGTTCCTTCCAGAACCAGACCACCCATACCTTCCTTGGCACGGATGGTGCTCCAGACCTCTGCCAGACGGAGCAGCCCCACCTGACCGGTCTCATTCAGTTCGGCTGCCTGATCTGCCGCCGTGCGGCACTCACTTACCGCATCGGCCATGACTGTAAGCAGCTGGCTGCGCTGGGCATTTACCGCCCTGTCAAAAAACATCAGCGGATTTTTATTCAAAATGTTGGGGTTCATCATCATTCATCCTCCTTCTTTTTCAGTTCCTGGGGTTTGGTAGTCATAATGCGGTACAGCTCGGTATTCTTCGGGAAGTGGTCCACGAAAGGCAAAATTGTGGAGCCATAGAACAGCAGGCCCTCGCCCTCACCGGAGTGGGTCACATAGCTAAGCTGGTGCGTTGAAATGCCCAGCTGCTTGGCAAGTATCTGACGGTCTCCGCCTGCCTGGTTGAGCATATACACGAAGTCGGAATTTTCAAAGATGTTCTCTACCTCGCGGCTGCTCAAAAGGTCTTTGACATTCTGGGTGATACCTGTCGGAATACCGCCCCATTTTCTGAATCGCTTCCAAATTTCCACCGTATAGGCGGCGGTCTGCTCTTCCTTCAAAAGCAGGTGCATCTCGTCGATGTAGTAACGGGTGGACTTGTGGGCGGCACGGTTGATGGTAACGCGGTTCCACACCTGATCCTGTACCACCAGCATACCGATTTTTTTAAGCTGCTTGCCCAGTTCCTTGATGTCGTAGCAGACAATCCGGTTATCAATGTCCACATTGCTCTGATGATTGAACACATTCAAAGAACCCGTTACATAGATTTCCAATGCCGTTGCAATGTACTGAGCTTCTTTTTCTTCCTGCTCCCGCAACAGGTTATAAAGGTCCTCCAAAATCGGCATATTCTCCGGCTTCGGGTCATTGAGATATTCGTTGTAAACCAACCGTACACAACGGTCAATAATGGTTTTCTGCACCGGCTGCAAGCCCTCCTTACCGCCCACGATCAGCTCACACAAGCTGAGGATAAAGTCAGACTTGAGTGACAGCGGGCTTTCATCATCCGAATAGTCCAGATTCAGATCCATCGGATTGATATAGTTGGTTGAAGTAGGTGAGATCTTGATGACCTGCCCATGCAGACGCTCAACAAGAGGTGCGTACTCCGCTTCCGGGTCACAGATAATAACATCATCACTGGTAAGCAAAAAGCAGTTGGCAATTTCTCGTTTTGCGCTGAAGGACTTACCGGAACCCGGCGTACCCAGAATCAGGCCGTTGGGGTTTTTCAGCAGCTTTCTGTCCACCATGATGAGGTTGTTGGACAGAGCATTGATGCCGTAGTACAGAGCTTCTTTCCCGTTCTGGAACAGTTCCTGCGTAGTAAAGGGCACAAAGATAGCTGTGGAACTGGTGGTCAGTCCTCGCTGAATCTCAATCTGATTGAGACCCAGAGGCAGACAACTCATCAGCCCTTCTTCCTGCTGGAAGTCCAGCCTGGTCAGCTGACAGTTATACTTCTGGGCAATAGAGCCTGCCTGAAAGATGTTGTTGCCAAGCTGACGGGGATTGTCCGCTGTGTTCAGCACCAGAAAAGTCAAAAGGAACATTCTCTCGTTGCGGCTCTGCAAATCCTGCAAGAGTTTTTTCGCTTCACTGCCGTAGGTAGCAAGGTCAGATGGAATGATGTCCATGTCGTATCCGGCACGGACTGCTTTTTTCTGTTCCTCGATCTTGCTGCGGTCCAGGTCGGTAATCTTTCGCTTTACCGTTTTGATGGCTTTCACCTGATCCACCGACTGAATGTGCATACTCACAATGAGCGAGCTTTCCATATCCAGAAAATCAGCCAGCAAACGGTCATTCAGTTCCGGTGCGAGAATCTGCAAAAAAGAAACAGTCCCGTATTTCTTACCCATACGGAACTGCTTGCCGGTGCGGAACTCAAAGGAGCTTGGTGCAATAAAATCCTTTGTGGACAGACCGGAAGGAGCCAGCCAGTCCCATTCAAACTGAAACGGGAGTTGTTCATCCATGTGGAATACCGCATGAAGCTGAAAAAGCCTTTCTTTACCGTCCAGCGTTCTGGCAGCCACACCAAGACGCTTGAAGTTATTAAGTATATCGGTCTCAATACGCTCCAGACGGGGCTTGGCGGCTTTGATGCTGTCCGCGTCGATACCAAAGGTCAGGTATTTGGTCTTGATGAGACCGTTGTTACCTCTGGCCAGCTGATTTTGCAGCATTGTGGTGTATTCCTCGCGGATACTGTCAAAGGCGTCCCTCTGGGGCGGGATGGAAATGGAGTTAGCAAAGGTCTCCTCCGATGCCGCAAGGTTCAAAAAAGACAGCTGGAAATGAATCGAGCTGTCAAAATAATTGAGGAAATCACACCACCCCTCAAAGATTGCCGTCTTATCTTCGTTTTGGGAGAGCTGATAGTTGATGTCCTGAAACTGGATGGTCTTTGTGTAGTGGCTGTCCGATACGCGGCAGATTCCGTCCGGCCACATCCGTTCATAAGGGATACTGTCCTGCGCAGATTTTCCTTTTTTGTCCGTGCGGTTAGCGCGGGCAATGGCCGCTTCGATCTGCTTCTTATCGGCACGGGACAGTTTTTTCTTTGTCTTTACCGGCTGCACAGTTTTTTCCTCGGTTTTTCCGAACATCCGATGCAGCCATTTTTTTATTGCGGTGAACAATGTCATACACCTCCTTATCGAGCATTTCCTGCCGCTTTAATACGGCATAAAAGTTGTTGGTCTGGTAAGGTCGCTGCTTTGGACGGATCACAGCTACTTTGAGAATGTTGCCCACGATCTTTTCCAGGGGCTGTCCATGCTTTTCGTACATAGCCAGCATAAAGAAGGGCAGCATAACCAGCATCATACACATAGCCGCTACACTGTTTCCGGTAGGTTTTCTGAGCAAAAAGAAAAGCGGTACGCCAATAAGTGCTCCGCCCGTGAAGCAGATAAGCTGCCGCTTGGTCAGATTGAACATGACCTTTGTTTTGACTTTTGTTAAGTCCTTGGGTACGGGTACATAAGCCAATGTGGAAACCTCCTTCCGTTTTAGTGCGCCTGAAAGACTGATTTGGCGAGACTGCCGGTTTTGAACAGCGTAAAACATAGCAGTACAGTGTAGCCCACGCAGCTCCAGATTGCCATGATGATGTCATCTTCCATAGCGATGTTCTGCACCAGCACAGCATAAATTGCCACGCAGACGATAATGAGAAACGCCTGAAAGCCCAGTGCCAGCAGGGATCGGAGGTAATTCTGTCCCATACCGCCCCATTCTTTGCCCATCATTGCAGCCATTGGAACGGGAGCCACCGAAGTTACAAGGTAGATCTCGATCATACGGCCATAAATAACGATAAAGATACAGATATACAACGCCCACATGGTAATGCCAATAAAGAGGGATTGGAACCACAGTCCGAACAGCGGTCCCAAATCCATTTCCATCAGCCTCGGTTCCAGATCGGTCATAACTGAGGAAATGTCAATGGACGCATCCGAATTGATAATCCCTGCCGCCTGCGCCACCACGCTCTGCGCCATATCAAAGACGCCCATCACGATATTCCATGTGTTTGTGACAATGAGGATGGCGGCAGCTGATTTGAACATCCACTTGAAAATCATCCAGGTATCCACATCATGCAGGTTGTTCTTGTCTGCAATCATCTGGATCAGGTCTACGGTCATCACGATAGCCAGGATCACACCTGCAATCGGCACCATGATGGAGTTGGACAGATTCTCAATCATATTGAAAATACTGCCATTCCATCCCTGTGGGGTCTGTCCTACCTGTACGGATATATCCGCGACCTGTTGGTTTACACTGTCAAACATCCCCGAAAGGTTGCTCATAATACCGCCCACCAGCATTTCTTTCAGCCAATTCGTCAGGGCTTCAAGTAAGAAATCCATACGGTGTCAACCTCCTTTCCGCCGCCCCCGCAGAGCTGCGGGAGCGGCAAGGATTTCATGCAGGAACGCTTAGACAGAGAACAGCCCGGAGAGCAGAGGTACAAGAACCATGCCGACTACGGCTACACCGGCGCCGGCCATGAGCTGCTTCATGCCCTGAGATTTGGCGCCAGGGTTGTCGTTGCCGTAACCTTCCAACAGGTTGATGACACCCCAGATACCAAGACCAGCGCCCAGAGCGATAACGAGAGTCTGAAGAACGGTAATTGCCTGTTCAAAAAATGCCATAAATAATATTAGCCGGAATCATTTGAATGATTAGTTAGGTTTGTTTCATAAGCGCACAAAAGCCGGAACAATCTGCCCTCTATCTATGAGAGCCTGATTCCGGCTGTCCTCCTTTTTCATTATTTTGTTGATGATTGCCCGCTTTGTACGCCAATGGCCTCAACAGAGGCAGTTGCGGCAAATAGATACGATCACTCCTTTCTCAGCGGAACCGTATTACACGCCCTCCGTGTCTACTTCATATACATCGCAGACCTCATCAGTCTTGAGTTTTAGTCTGGCAGACAAAAATGCTTCAATATCAAAGGTATTTCGCTTGTCTGCATCAGCTGTGTATTTGAAATTAGGGTGTCTGGTAATGTCATACTTGTCTGAAAGAAACGGACGCACACCGCGCAACTGCAAGATGCACTTGCCGCCATCCATAACTGCCAGCTCGTCCTGGCTCATCAGCTCTTTTCCCAATTTCTGATAGTTAAGCGAGTGGGAGGTCTCCCGTCCCCGGCTCTCTCCGGTGTTGTAAGTGTCTATGGTCTCCTTTCCCAGAACAGCCGCCAGCTCTTTCAGCGTTGTTGGCTCTTTGCCACCCAGGAAGATGGAAGTATCCATATTGCCGATGATGGTATCGGCATTATCTTTGTAAATTGCCTTGAGCTGGCTCTGTGCCTGCAACACCAGACAGGCAGAGATTTCACGGCTTCGGATGGTGGCCACCAGCTTTTCCAGCTTCGGAATCTGCCCGATGTTGGCACACTCATCAATCAGACAGCGCACATGAACTGGAAGCCTGCCGCCATACACATCGTCGGCCTTTTCACAAAGCAGGTTGAATAACTGGGTGTAGCACATGGAAATGAGAAAGTTAAAACTGTCATCCGTATCACTCATAATGAGGAACAGAGCCGTTTTTCTGTCTCCCAGCGTATCCAGTTCCAACTCATCGTAGGATGTAACCTCGCGCAGCTCCGCAATATCAAATACGGCCAGACGCGCACCGCAGGAAATCAAAATCGACTTAGCGGTTTTTCCAGAGACGAAAAGTCAAGGACTTTTTCATCAAATCCAAAAAGAAGTCACATTTTGCGGACTTCCTCACGGAGCAGACGCTTGATTTTGTCCTCCATCGTCTCTTTTGCGGTCTGGCTGAAATGGACACGGACGATATATGTGGTCTTGCCGATCTGCTTTCTGACAGTCGGGCAAGTGGCGGTGTTGGTTGCGGTATTGTTCATTCAAAATCCTCCTGTAAATGAAAAATGCCCGGTGACTGTTCATCATCGGGCGGTGTCGGTATGAGGGAACAAGGCAAGGCGGCAACATTAAGGTATCTATAAAAACCTTGCCGTCTTTGCCACGCTTGCCGTGTTCCTGTTGTCAGTCTCGGAGATAGCAGACCCATGCTGTGCCGTCTTTCTCGGTCACAAGCCTGTACCCGATACGGCTCTTTGCCGTTCTCATGGTGCGTGAGGAAATCCCACGCTCATTGACCATCTTTTCCAGCTCTGCGCTCGGCATACGCTTTCCGTCTGCCAGCAGTTCCAATATCAGTGCTTCTGCCTGTGCGGTCTTGCTTTCCGTCTTGGCTGTGTCTGTCCCGGCAAGAAGCTCGTCAGCGGTAATGTCATAAGCTCCTATCCACGCAAACCCTTTCTCGTCTCCCAGAGAAAAGGCAAGGGACTGTCCGGGCGGCGCAAGGGAGCTTTTCTCATGGATAAGTACCCTTGTTGTGGGGCTGTCCTTCAGCTTGCCGATAAAGAGCAGACTGCGGACTGCCGCCGTAATGTCGATAGACCCTAATCCCCGGTAGGTGCTTTGCGTTCCTGCGGCTTTGTTGAGGTGTCCGATCAGCACGATAGCGCACCCGGTAGCCTGTGCAATGTCTCCCAGACTGCGGAATATCGGGCGCACCTCGTTTGCCCGGTTCATGTCCACATCTGCGCCCAGAAACGCCTGTACCGGGTCAATGATAACCAGCCTTGCGTTGTTTTCCCGGATTGCCCTTGCGATGCGTTCATCGGCAAGGGTCAGCGGTGTGTCTCTATCGTCAATGACAAGCACTTTTTCAAGGTCTGCGTCCGCTTCCATCAGCCGGGGCTTAACGGTATCGCCCAGACCGTCCTCGGCGGTCTGATAGATGATATTAAAAGGCTCAAGTGTCTCCATACCGGGTAAAGGCTTTCGATTGGTGCAAGCCGCCGCAAGGCGCATAGCAAAGTAGGTCTTGCCCTCGCCGGGGTTGCCCTGTATAATCGTTAGCTTTCCAAATGGGATATACGGAAACCATAGCCAATCCACGCTCGTCAGCTCCACATCTGCCATGCGGAGCATGGGAACAGGCTGGGCGGTGGGCAGCTCTCGCAGCGTGATTGTCTCGGCTATGAATTTGCGGCTGGGAATGTCCCCTTGCTGACGGAGAACATCGTTCCAGTCTTTCCTTGCCGGGACAAGGCGAATGACGGCGATCTCGCTGGGAATGTCCTGCGCCAGTCGGAAGCAGGCTTCACCTCCTGCGGTGTCGCTGTCAAGGCAGAGGAATACTTTTCGGGTGTCCTTGCGTTCAGAAAGGAAACGGTCAAGGGCTTTGCCCGAAACGCCGCCCAGGGCAAGATAGCTCCTTGTCTTCCAGTCCTGCGGATAAAGGCAGATGAACGATAACAGGTCAATCGGTGCTTCAAAGACAAAGAGCTGGTTGCCGTTTCCCTCGTATCGGAACGGATAGGACTTGTCAGACCCGGTAATATCCTGTCTGAATGTGTCTGCCGTTCCTCGCACATGGGCGTATCTCGGCGTACCGCTTCGGTCTCTGCCGACAAACACAACATTGTGCCGCTTTGCGTCCTCGTAAATATCCCCGGAAAGAAGAAAAGTCTCAACAAGCGTTTTGTTGAGACCTCGGCTTTCGCAAAGATATTGAATTGCTCTGTCGGCTGTTCTGTTGTGCAAGGGCAAGTGGAACGCTGTGGGCGGTGCTGTGGTGGCTTCGGTCTGTCCCTCGCCGTTTTCGCCTGTCAACATCTGAACAGCTTCGGGAAAGGACTTGCCGTAAAACTCCATGACGAAATCAATGGGATAGCCGCCCTTGCTCTGGCTGTGGCGAAACCACTTGTTTCCCCGGACGGTCAGGCTGTCATGTTCTTTCCAACGGTATTCCCGTCCGCTTTTGATAAGTGTCTCTCCCTGTGTGCGGAGAAAATCTTCCAGACTGACGGCGTTTGCCCGGTCAATCTGTGCTTGGGTGTAATTCATCGGGATAGTTCCTCCTTTTTCTGTCGTGTTTGGGGTCGATTTTGGAGCTTTTGTTCCTCTGTACGCTCGTTAAATCGGGCGGCAGTATCTACGCATGACTTGACCTTCCAAAGGCGGTGTAAATCGTCTCTGACAGCCTTAAACTCGCCATAGGTGGTTTCGTGCGCCTGTTCCAGCTCGTCATACTCGTCGGACAGCTTTTTCATATCCACCTTGCCGTCCGGGAACTCCCTGGTCAGCTTTCGTCTGGCGGCGTAGAACTGTATCAGTTCCGCTTCATGCTCTGCCTTGTACTTGGCTCTGGGCTTCTCAAACTTGATTTTCTGCAAGCCGTCATAGACAGGCTTCAAGTTCTGGAAAGCAGCGGAGCTGTCATAGAGCTGCTTGATTTCTTTCATTCGTGCGGTCTGCCTGTCCAGCGTTTTCTTCAAGCTCTCTGTGGTGGAGCTGTGTTCATTGACACGGCTTTCCAAATCTTCAAGGTTGTAAATGCCGTTTGCCCGGAGATAATTGAAAGTCTCGTTCATCTCCTTTAGGTTGCTGATTTTGCCTTTCTGGGAATAAGCCCCGGCTTTGCGCTGGGTGTAGTAGGCGTTCAGCAGAGAAACAAGGTTGGGTGCCTGCGGCTTGGCAAGCTCCGCTTTTGCTTCGGCAATCCAATCAAACAGGAGAGCGATTTTCTTCTTGATGTCCCGGATAACGGCATTGGTTGCTCTGATCCAGCGGTTGAACTCGCCTTTCTCGGTGCGTATGCCTTTCTTCTCCATTGCCCGGACGGTTGCGCCCTCATGGACGGTGGGAAGAAGCTCCACGCCCTGACGCTCATAGCTTCGGTGGTCGATACGAACATCAAGCCCTTTCTCCGCAAACTTGGCGTTGCATAGTTCCGCCCATGTCTGCCGCCAATGTTCCAGCGTTTCGGGACTGCCCCAGTCGGTAGTGGGAACGGCGTTGAACACAAACTTTCCGTCTGCGTCTCGGATACGGTTGCCGTCCTCGTCCAGCTCATACACCCGGCGTTGCTTTAGTCCCCATTTGCCGTTCTGCTCGATGGGGCGGATGGGGCAAAGCACATGAAAATGCGGGTTTGGTATGCCGCCGTCCTCCCGGTCTGGCTGGTGTACGGCGAAGTCAACCACCATGCCACGGCTCACAAAGTTCTCCAACAAAAATTGCCTTGCAAGAGCGATGTTTTCCTCAAGGGAAAATTCATTCTGCAAGGCAATGTCAAAGCTGTATGCAAGCTGGGCGTTCTTTCCACGCTCGGCTTTTTCCACGGCGTTCCATAGGGTCTGGCGGTCTGCGTATTCTGGCGGTGCATGGGACGGCAGGAGAATATCGGAGCAGATCACGCCGCCCTTGCGGGTGTAGTCGCTGTATTCGCCGTAATACTCGCTATACAATCGCTCCCCGGCACGGTAGGCGGCAGAAGCAATAGCGGACTGTCCTGCGCTTCGCTTAGTCTGCGTGACGCTCAGATGAAATAGTGCCATCGGCTTTCAACTCCTTTTCTCTGTTTGCTTGGCTGATATGGGTAATCGCCATGTGACGGACGGCTCGCTGGACTTCGGACAGGGAAAAGATGTGTTCCATCAGCTCTGTCATTTCGGTGCGTGTGAGATCTTTGACCTCCGGGGCAAGGCTCTCAATCGTGCCGCCCAGATTGCAAAGGCGGTGGGTGCGCTTGGTGCGTTCACCTTTCTCCAGATACTTCTTTCTATTCTCCAGACGCTCCAACTTGTGCTGTTCCTGTGCAAGCTGCGTCTCGGCTCGTTCCTTTTCGGTTCGGAGCTGTTCAAGGGTTTTCGGTTTTGTCATTGTGATTGACCTCCTTTTTTGATTTTTGGGATAAAAAAAGACCGTCAACTTTTCGCACATTGCGACCAGTCAACGGTCAGTTTTTCGGTATTCAGTTTTTCAAACTTGCTGGCGGCGAACAGCATTTCATGCTGTTTGCGGACGGCAAGTACACAGGGGATAGCCGCATAAGCGGCGCAAGGGAGTGTAGCTCCCTTGACGGAACAAAGTGACGCAACATTCTCGGTCGGGCAGTTTTCTTCTGCTGACAGAGAATGAAGCTCCGCAGGACGCACGAATACTTCCGATAGGAGAGTATAGAAGTGCGCCCTTTAGTTCCTAAAGGGATTTTATCAGTTCGTCAAACTGGAATTTGTAGTTATTCTAATTTTTCAAATTCAAACTTTTTGTGGCATTTAGGACATTCTTTAGGGAACGGTCGATATCCAACAAGTGAATGCCCACAATAAGGACATTTTACCATCACCAAATGATATACAATGCCAGCTATAATAGTCAAAAATCCTATCCAAAGCCATAAATTTAGCTTATAGTCCTGTGCTGTCACTGCTCCGATAGTTGCAAAAAATATTCCTGCTCCAATCACTATCCAGGATATTATTAAATTTTTCTGCGGATTCTTCTTTTTCATAGCAAGCCTCTCCATAAATTCCGATTTGTTGCTCACTTTTCGTATTCAAATTATACCATAAAACTTGTGAACAATTCTACCGCAACTTTGGAATATATGAGAAAAGTCCGGACAGTTTTCTGCCCGGACTTCCTCGCTCAATCATAAATCAATTCCGCTTTCACAATCTCCTCTGCCTGTGCCTTGCAAGCGTTCATCTGCCGCACCCATTCCATTTGATTATCGGCTTTCAGTTGCTCGGTCACGCCGTACTGCTTTGCCAGTTGCGGCACGATCAGCTCCATTCGGTTTTGTGCCGCTTCGTCAATCTCGGCGCAATGCTCAAAGAGCCTATCGGATAGCACCAGCTCATTGAACAGTATCGGGCGGTGCATTTCCAGATACGCCTTGCGGAGTCTGCCGTAGTGTCCGAGGGGCTTTGTCTTGCGGATAATGATGTTCGGGATAAGATAATCACCGTTCTGTGTGTAAGTGATATTCATGCTGTTTGTACTCCTTTCATCGGCTCTCTCTGCGGTAAGCTGCTGACAGGGACGAACACGCCCTTTGCAATGTCCTCTGCACGAATGGCGGCTTTCTTAGCTTCGATTTCTGCCTTTTTCCGCTTCTTGATTTTGTCCTCGTATCGCTTCTGCGCTCCGCTGGCTTTCCGCTTCAAGTAGTTCTGATGAAGCCTGTCTTTGCGTTCCTCACGCTTGTGGATTTCCTCTAATTCCTCCGGGGTAAGCTCCACTTCGCCAAACGCAGGGGGAACGAAATGACCCACGAAATTGAAGTAAATCTCGACCTCCTGTGTGGTCTGAATACTGCCCTTGCGGTCACGCTCATGCACAAGGATTTTCTCAATAAACTCATTGAGCATGGCAATCGTCAGCTTGTCGAAGTT
>NZ_JAFREH010000005.1:0-107502 GCF_017377625.1 Faecalibacterium sp. Marseille-Q3530
TCCGCTTGAAATAGATTTCATTTTCGGAGATGTTCACAGTCTCGCTGGTCTGCTCTTTCGGGGCATCATCATACAGCTGTGCGAAAAATGCCAGTGCATCTTCGGGTGGTTCTTCCTCCATGAGCTGCTCGAAAACTCGCTGTTCCTCTGCCGAGAGGTTATTCCATGCGGCTTCCAACTCCTGCTCGTTGGTTGCGTTGACGAAGGCTTCGATCTCTTTTTTCATGGTGCATCCTCCTTTGGCTGCGAAAAGCGGATTTTCAAAAAGTATGGGTTTTCGTGAGAGCAAGAATCGTCCCGTGGCCACAAATTTTCAATTCTTGAAAATTCTTGCCCTTTTGGGACAGCTTCTTGTTGGGGCGTGCCTGCCCCAAACCCTGCTTAGGAGTGAGTGCGATATACTAGGAATTTATTTATTGCTTGCATCGGTTTTGTCGTTTCCCTTTTTCTTACGAGACAAACCTAAACAAAGATGCGTCGAGCCAAGGCAAAGAAATGATGAACCAAGACACAACCATACAACAGCCATAGAATTATCATTTCCACTTATGAAGCTAATAAGTGAAGCCATATATAACAGAGCAGAAGCTGCATAGAATAAGATAGATTTCTTGGTTTCTTTTTTCATAAATAATCGCCTCCACAAATCGATTTGTTGAGTCAATTATACCACGTTCTTTATCGAAATTACACCCTCTACATGGGAGAACTTGGCCGATTTACTGCGTACGTGCGTACCCATCTTCCGTATACACGTATGCGGCGATTTGCCCGAAACGCACTCTATACAGCCGTTCCCCCTCGGAGAGCCCACTACACTTTGCAGACCACAGGGATGAAAGTGTCATAGTGGGTTATTACACTTCCGCAGAAGTGCCTTCTCCTCGCCGCAGACAGCCGGGTGTGCCTTTTGTGAGAGCTTTCTGTGCGGCGAATCTACATCGCCCACAGGCGATGTAAGCAGGGATTCCAAAGGGGCGCAGCACCCTTGGCACACGACTTTGGTACAAAGTCTAGTGTGTTATACCTTTCCAGAGGTGTATACGTTCCTGAAATGCAAAAAGCCCCATACCCAACACCTTAACGGTGCGGACATGGGACTTGATGCTTCCTCGGCCTAGCCGGGTACTCCGTAACCAATCCTGACAGGCAGTTGCCGTGTCATTTTTCGAAAACTGTTTTACGGATACCCAGCAGTCGGGAACGCTCTGTTTCTCTTTGCTGGGGGCATGATGAGCCTGCTCCGCCTGCCATGCAGCAAACTCCCGCTGGCCTTCCTCGCTGTTCCAGCAGGCAAGGATGGCCGGGTAGAATGCCCGTGCCAGACGGTCGATGACTTCATCGGGGTAAGGGGAAGTGTTTGTGGACTTTTTCTTTTTGTTCAAACGCACGCTCCTTTGACTGTCCCACCGTGGCAAAGCCGGGCAAGAAAATCAAAGTTCCAATTTCATGTCAGGCGCAAGGGCGCGGATGCTTTCCGCCCTGCACTTGCGGCTGGTGGCTCGTTGATGGCTTACAAGTGCCTGTCGTTATGCGACTTTTTCATCGTTCAGCATTTCTTCAAACTGTGCCATATACGCCTTGTGCTGCTTCAGGATCTTCGTGGTCTCCACTTTCACATAGGCATCATCAGGCACCTTGGGGAGATACTTCATCAGGAAATCAACATCCTGCTGGATTCGCCGGACGGCAGCTTCCAGCGCAGAATAGTTGATTCCGTAGATGCGTTTCTGCGGAGCAGGGCGCTCCTCCGGGTGCAGAATTTCGTGCACGATCTGCTTGCGGTTCGGAAAATCTGCCCTGGCAAGACGGTGCATATCGGCATCACGGACTTTGAACTGCCCGGACAGAATTTTCTCCTGCATACCGGGTATCATCTGATCCATGATTTGAACGCCCCGCATGAACTTTTCCGAGCGGACAACATAGGATTCGCTAACGTTGTTCCGCTCTGCGATCTGCTTACGAACGCTTGCTTTTGAGGCAGTGGGAGGAATTGTGTCAAATTGACACAATTCCTCCGGGACGGTTTTCTTGGCAGCAGCCGTGTGCTGGTTGTTGCCGTTTCCACCGGGCTTCCGATGCTCCACACTGTACTGCTTTCTAATGAGCAAATTCTTTTCTACTTTTAAATGAAAGTGATATTGCGGAAAATGAGGCTTCTGGATGCTTCTAAGCGAACGCAGATGGATTAAAGACAATTTATAATTGTGTCAATTGCTATAATACATTCAGAAATTTTGTCCGCATTTACTTTTACATTTCGACCATAGATTTCGTAGTAACCCTGTTTCATTGAGGATAGTTTACGTCCAAGATGGGCACATACAACACCAGCAGTATTGAAATCTCGAAGAGGAAGGGAAAATTCGTTAATAAAATCTGACTTATTACAAATTGATTCACTTCGTGTCGTAAAATATTCCGGGTGATTCTGAAAAATCGAAAAAAGAGAAGTAGCTGTGGCATCAGACAAGGCGGCAAAAGCGGTTGCGGGTCCTTCGAATTGCGTCAAACGATTTCCAATAAGCAAATGGATTTTGGGTACGTTGATATTCTGTTCCTGAGCACGTTTAGCATATGTCCAAGAACCATATATCGGATGGGGAGGATTAGTTCCATGTAAGAGTGCAACCATGGCGGATGCTGCTGTTTTTGATGAATCATCTGCGTTGATTGGAACGATTAATCGTTCAGAACCAGAAACCGCTAGCTGAGTATATATGCTAAAACTGGGGTTGGTATCGACAAAGACTATCCAATTTTTTTCATCAGATGATGTAACATGACTGATGAAATTTTTTATAATTTCTTGGGTCCATTTCCAAGGATTTGTAGAAGGGGTTAAAGCTTTCGCTTCAGCTGTTTCGTTTATTGCTGGTGCCATGGGTTCAAGATTTCCATCGCCACAGAGTAAAAAGATGTTTTCGGGAGCGTTAGTATTGTAGCTGCTAACTTTAATGACAAACTCATCTTGCGGAGGAAGTGGAGCCCCTCGTCCGTTTGAAATCACAGTGCTTAAATAACCAACAACAGATTTTGGAGTAGCGGTACTACAAAAATCGATTATCTGATCTTCTCCTGAACTACCGCCGCCCAGAAGCATCATGCTAGAATTTGCCTGTGGACATAAATCAATTACGAGGACGTTTATATCGGGATGAAGTTCGGCGTACCGCATTGCTAGATGGAAGGTGATTGTACTTTTCCCTACACCGCCTTTGTTGTTCCAGATAGCATAGCTGTGAATTAAAGACATGTTAACCCTTCTTTCTGATGTCCGATAAATCCATCGAGTATTTTAGCAGTACTCAAAATAGCTTAATATCCTATGGTCAATAAAAGAATACCACAATTTTTTATGTTGTAAAGGTTTTTGGCATTCTGAGCAGGGTTTGGGGCAGGCACGCCCCAACAAGATCACTTGGAAAACTCGCAAGAGTTTGAGAAGTGAAGTCCCGGATGGACAGGAAATTTTCAAGAATTGAAAATTTGTGGCCACGGGACGGTTCTTGCCCTCTACCGCTACGCTCAAAACCGTTTCTGGGTAATTGTTTCCGAATTGTTAAGGCGCAAAAAATAAGTAAAAGATCCCTGCTCATGTAAGGGAATCACCGTTTGCTCCGAACGAAGTTCCTGCCCCTGTTTTGCAGCGGCGTTGTCCGGCTCGCTCACAGAAAATGTGAGGTCGTGGCACGGTATCACGTTCAGACGGCTTATGTAGGATTCAAGGTACAGTATGAAGAAAGCCGGGCGCAGTGCGGACACTACGTTCTGCTTCTTTCAAACACAAGAATAACACTTTGAGGTTGTGTGGTCAACAACCGAAAACAAATTTTGGAAGATTGAACAACTACATAAGATTTTATTTGTGAAAAAGAAAAATACCGCCCACGCAGCGCAGCGATGATTTTGTCGGGTGAATCGGCGGCAAAATGAATCGGGTGTGTTGCGGGGCGGTAAATTCTTTCGTGGACTTTTCCTCACTGAAGTGGTGGGTCTCACGGTGATAACCAACCACTTTCTGTGGCTGTGTTCAAAATGAACACGACCACATCTTGTAGAGGGTTTCAAACCAATCCACAAGAACGGTGGGATTTAAAAGAAAAATACCACAGTATGTAGAATGCGTCAAGAGGATTTTGAGAGATTTATGCCAGTGAAGTGGAGAGAGTAGGACTTATTTTATCGTGCAATCCCTGCCTTACGCCTGATTGATCTGGCCCAGGATGCCGTTCAGCTGCTCTTCGGTCAGAACGTGGAAATCGATTAGCGTGTTCAGCTGGATTCCCATCATCATGGACAGCGAGGAAGCGTCATCGTCCTTTTTCCCGGTCGCGCCGCCTGCGGCGGAGGCCATGCGCTGCAGGATCGGTCCGATGATCGCAGCACCGACCGGGTGGGTCATGACCTGCTTCAGGGTGGAGGCTGTGGTAAAGTGTACCGGCAGCGGCTGAGCTGCCTGCCATTCCATCCAACCGGTCAGGCGCAGATTCCGGCTGGATGCACCAACACAGATCTGATAAGTGCCGCTTTCTGCATACGGTGCTGAACGGTCTGGACTACGGCGAATGGTGTGAGCGGGCATTACCCCCATGCAGGCGATGATGAACCCCCGCAAAAGCGTGGGTACGGCATATCTGGCTTATTCCGGGCGGCTTCTGGCAGAAATTGCACAGGCTCTGGGCAAGGCAGAGGACGCAGTGCAGTACCGTGACACGGCAGAAAAAGCCCGCCTTGCCTATCGTGCAGCCTTTACGGATAACGGGAAAATCACATCCGACCGGCAGTGTGAATACGTCCGTGCCATTGCCTTTGCGCTGCTGGGCCAGGAGGAGAGCCAGGCTGCTGCGGATACGCTGAACCGGATAGTGGCGGAAAACGGCTATCACCTGAACACCGGCTTCCTTTCCACGCCCTTCCTCTGTGAGGTGCTGGCAAAGTATGGCCATGCGGACACCGCTTACAAGCTGCTGCTGCAGGATACCGCCCCCAGCTGGCTCTATGAGGTCAAACAGGGTGCTACCACCGTCTGGGAGACATGGACGGGCATTGACACCAATGGTCACCCCAGCAAATCCCTGAACCATTACTCCTACGGTGCCATCTGCGGCTGGTTGTTCGGCGGCGTGTGCGGCATCCATCTGGCAGGTCAGACCCTGACCATCGCCCCAACCCCGAACCCTGCACTGGGTTGGGCAAAAGCGGTGTACGATTCCCCGGTGGGGCGTATTGAAAGCGGTTGGCAGTATGCAGGCGATGCCGTGACCTACACTATCACCGTGCCCTGTAATCTGACCGCAGAAGTTGTCCTCCCGGATGGCAGAAACCTGACCTTGCAGCCGGGAACCTATACCCTGTAACGCAAAAATATTCCCCGCAAAACATAACGCCCCGCACCGGAAGGAGTAACCGGTGCGGGGCGTTGTGTTTTATGGGGGACAATGAGGAAGAAAAATGATGAGGAAATGGCAGATCAGAATTTTTGTGCTAGATACTTTGCACTGAGCTGGAAGTTCTTACAATAGGTTCGTTTTATCGAATCACTCCTTGGAAATGCCCTGCAATACACGGTTCAGCTGCTTGATGTCCTCTTCCGAAGTGCCTGCCTGCATCAGCATGGATTGAATGGTCATCCGCTGCATGGCACGCTCCATCATGGCCACCAGAGCCGGATTGTCCTTCACGGCGGCAGCAACGTCTCCGCGGGAAGCAGCGGCCTTTTCCCGGATCTGCTTCAGGATGGGACCGGCTTTCGGGTCTGCCATGGCGACAGCCATGTTGTCCTTCACCGACCAGCAGCTTTCGTCCAGCTCGCCGTCAAACCAGTTGGTCACGTTCTTGCGGTTGTCCATGGCGTAATCCGGGTTGGGGGCGTCCACCTTGTTCACCAGGATCACGCTGCTGTGCTCACCGGAGCGTGCCTCAATGCTGTGCTTGCCGGTAATGGGCAGCTGGAAGGTGAACACTTTGTCGCCCTGCTTGGTCTCCACCAGCTGACCGTCCTTGTACAGCGAGACCTCCGGCAGATTGGAGTAGACCTTGATCTCGGTCACATCCTCGGCGCGGTCCACATAGCGGCTGCCGCACAGGTGCACGAACGGCTCTTTGCTCCAATAGGCCTTGTAGAGATAGAAGGGGTCTTTTTTGATCTTGCGGTCAAAGGTGACAAGTCCCTTCTGGTTCTCGCCGTGCTTGCCGCCCTCATCACGGCCATCGGCGGCAAAATCAAACATATTCCACACATGCGTCGCCCACAGCCAAGGACGGTCGGCAATCATCTTTGCAATGTGCTCGTGGTAAACGCACTGATAACTCTCGGTGTAGTCGCCTTTTTCCGGGTGGCTGCTCTGGTACTGGGGGTTGGCGTCTGCGCCATACTCCGAAAAGCCGATGCAGCGGTCCGGGAAATCGGCATGGTATTTGTCAAAGAACTCGTCGTTCTGCTCCAATTCGCCCAGATACCAGCCGAAGTAGAGGTTGTAGCTGTTCACATCGGGAATTTCCAGAATGGGACTGGTGGTCTCCAGCATAAACACATTTGCCATGGTGGTCTTGCGGGTGGGGTCCAGCTTGTGCGCCAGTTCGTTCAGCAGACGGTGGTTTTCCAGCAGATCCTCGTTGACAGCAGAAGCAGCGGTGATCTCGTTGGACAAGCCCCACACGGCAATGCAGGGGTGGTTGTAGTTCTGGACGATCAGCTCTTCCATCTGGGTCAGGGTGTTGGCACGGCCGTTGGTCATGTGCATGGTGATGTAGGGGATCTCTGCCCAGATAACAAGACCCTTTTCATCACACAGGTCGTAGAAATACGGTGCGTGCTGATAGTGTGCCAGCCGGATGGTGTTGGCGCCCATTTCCAGAATGATGGAGATATCCTCCTCCATCATTTCGTTGGTCAGGGCATTGCCCGCACCCTTACGGTCCTGGTGGCGGGAAACACCACGCAGCGGGTAACTGCGTCCATTCAGATGAAATCCCTTCTGGGGGTCGATCTCAAACTTGCGGCAGCCGAACCGGGCGGAGGTCTCCTCACCATTGTCCAGCTTGGCAGATACGGTGTAGAGGAAGGGGTCGTCCACGCCATCCCACAGATGGGCGTTGTTCAGCGTGAAAACAACCTTTGCGGTGCCCTTTTCCACCGGGGCGGTGAGGGTCTGACCCTCCAGTGCAAAGGTCACGTTCTGTGCGCCCACCACGGCGGCTTCCACGGTGACCTCAGAGGTCTTGGCAGCAAGATCGGTGACGATGGGGGTCACCTTCAGTGCCGGTGCGCCATTAGCGGGCAGGGCAAAGTGCTCTGCCGGGACGATATGCAGGGTCACATCCCGGTAAATACCGCCGTAGAAGGTAAAATCGGCTTTCTGGGGATACACGGTGTCGTTGTCGCGGTTGTCCACGGAAATGGCCAGCAGATTTTCCTCTTTGAGGTGGTCGGTCAGGTCCACCCGGAAGGTGGAGTAGCCGCCCTTGTGCTCGGCCAGCTTTTCACCGTTCAGGTAGACGGCGGCGGTCATGGCTGCGCCATCCAGCTGCAAAACAGCCTTGCCGCCTGCCGGGATGGCGGGCTTTTCCAGTGCCAGCGTATACCAGCAGGTGCCGCGGTAGTAATCGTTGCCGCCGTCCTGACCGTCCACCGCGTTCCATGTGTGGGGCAGGGCAACGGCCTCACCCATAACAGCGGTGGGGATGCCGGGGTTCTCCTTGGTAAAATGCCAGTCGCTCTGATTCAACAGGATGGTCTTGCTCATGGTAAAAACTCCTTTATATTTATAAAAGATGGATAGAATCAGCAAAAACCGAAAGAGAGTATGAGCCCTTTCGGTTTTTGCAGGGTGTTACTGCATATGTTCTGCAATTACTTCATGACGAAGGGCGTCTTTCTTATCAGCGATGCGCTTCTGGACGTTGACCATTTCTTCCTTGGTCAGCGGGCAGCCCGGCATGGCGATCAGGGTGATGACCCAGCCCAGCATCGGCAGACCGTACTTGATGGCAAGGGTCATCCAGAAGATGCCGGAGGTGTAGGCATCCGTGGGCTGGGGCATGGTGGTGGTGTAACCCAGAATGGCCACGGCACCGGTGGCGATGACAGCAGCCACCGAGGTGATGAGCTTGTCGATCAGGCTGTAAGTGCCGGAGACAACCGCCGGGATGTAACGGCCGCTGCGGTCCAGCTCGTAGTCGATGGTATCAGCCATGTAAGAGTTGTTGGAGGTGGTGATGCACATGTTGGAGCCGTTCTGCAGCAGGGTCAGCAGGACGTAAACGATCATGTTCCAGCTGCCGATCACACCGATCTGACGAGTATCGGTAAAGATGAAGAACAGGATCAGCACAGAGGTGATGGCCATGCTGACGCAGGTCCAGGTCACGATGCCCTTCTTGCTGCCTTTTTTGCCTACATACTTTGCACCGAAGGCCGCAAAGAAGATGGAAGGCACCATGCTGATCATGCTAAGGGTGGTAGCAAGACCCATGTTGCCGATGAGGATGCCGTTCAGCATCGTGTTGATGATGGCCTGGCTGCCTACCTGCTGTGCCAGCTTATCGGAAGCGTGGGAGGCAACATAGCACTGCAGGGGCTTGTTGTGTTTGAACACCTCAAGAATATCTGCAACCTTCAGCGGTTCGTGATTTTTGCTGATGCCCTCAAAGTTTTCGGGCTTATCGTAGGCGGAGATGCCGGCGCAGACGATCAGGGTGCCGATGCCGGCAATGATCAGGACGATGGTGCAGACCGTGCTGAGGAAGCCCTGATTGAAGGTGCCGCCGCACTTGGGCAGGATGACGGTGTAGACCAGCATGCTCATGCCCATGGGCACGAAGTAGTTCAGCGCAGTGGTCCAGACACCGATGGTGGGACGCTGGCGGGGATCGTTGGTCATAATAGCCGGCAGGGTCTGGATGGTCATGTTGCTGACGGTATAGCCGATGATGTAAATAATGTAGGTCAAAACGAACACCGGCAGGCCGAAGCCCTTGCTGGAACACAGGTTGAACATACACAGTAGGCCCACCGCTTCGATCAGGTAGCCGCTGATCAGCAGAACGCGCAGCTTGCCGACACGGGTGTTGACGCGGTCGTAGACGAATGCCAGCATCGGATCGGTGAAGGCGTCCAGAATGCGGGCCAGCATCAGGATGATGCCAACGGTTGCAGTGGTGATGCCGTAGCCGATGCTGGCAGAATAACTTGCCATACCGATCAGGGAGTAGACGCTCATGCCCACAAAGGCGTTGCAGGCGTAGCAGATGATCTGCCATGTTTTGGCGCGGCGGTACTGGACGTCGTCTACCTCACTGGCACTGGGTTTCTTTTGGAACATAATGTTTTTCCTCCTTTTTGTGTGAACTGAGTTCTGCTTTTTCTGACACCAGAATAACAGAATGCAATAGGTACTGCCAGACAAAAAATTGGAATTAAGGATAAAAATTCGTGTAGTTCTGACCGCTCAACGAAAAATTTACCAATAACGTGAAAAATTATCCTTTTTGCTCCGCACAGACCTGTTACAATAGGCACAGAGAAAACACGGCTTCTGATAAAAAGGAGAATCATCATGCTGCCATGGAGAATGCACAGGTGTTCGGCATACCCCAGCCGCAGATCTTTGTCAGCGAGCGCACCCCGGAGGGCGCAGAACTGACCCAGATGGAGTATGAGTTCTATCCGCAGGCACTGGAACACGTCATTCGCAAGGTGGCAGAGGAGTTCAAGGGCGACCTGATCGTGACCGAAAACGGCATTGCCACTGCCGATGATGCCCGCCGTGTGGCATTTATCCGGCAGGCACTGGATGGCGTGCAGCACTGCATCGCCGACGGCATCCCGGTGAAGGGCTACTTCCATTGGAGCCTGATGGACAACTTTGAGTGGCAGAAGGGCTATGCCATGCAGTTCGGCCTGATCGCCGTGAACCGTGAAACCATGGAGCGGACCGCAAAGCCCAGCCTTGCGGTGCTGGGGGAGTATTGCGGGGCTTGAGAGGGGGCTCCGGGCATCGGTAGAAAAAACGGCGGAAGTATGATATACTGTTTCTATCAATGAGCCGGAGGGATTACGCATGAATGTTCTCCAGAATATGATGCTGTTTTCCGAGCTTGTCCAGTGCGGCGGAAATGTATATACATGGTGCTATGATGCACAGGGGAAGCTCTTGCGGAGCAACTGCCCGGACGAAGCATTTCTTGCCAGTGCGTTTGAATTGTTCGGCTGCAAACAGCGGATGCTGGAGCATGGGAATCGGAACGATGTACCCGTTACCTTGGGGACGGCATTGGGTCTTTTGTGGGGCACAGCCTTTGAAAAGGAAGAGGGAAAACTGAAGCGTGTCTGGGTCATCGGGCCGGTGTTCCATCGGGATGTGACAATGCGCGGGATCGAGGAAGGGCTGAAATATTACAGCAAGCTGGAGATCAGTGTGGCATGGACGATCCAACTTTACAAAGCCCTTGAAGAAGTTCCTACCCTGCAAAACACCATTATGAACCGCTATCTGCTGATGATGCACTACTGCCTGACCGGGCAGCGGCTGGAGTTGAGCGATGTGAACAGCAGTGCAGCACAGGACGAACGGCTGAAAAGCGATGCGATTCCCCATGACCGGCATAAGATCTGGATGGCGGAGCAGGGAATGCTGCAAATGGTCCGCACCGGAGACCTGAATTACAAGCAGGCGCTTTCCAACAGTATGAGCATGAGTGCAGGCGTGCCGGTGCAGAGCAGCGATGTTCTGCGCCAGAGTAAGACTTCCGTCATCGTGTTCACCTCGCTGGTGTGCCGTGCCGCCATTGAGGGCGGTCTTTCCCCGGAGGAGGCGTACTCGCTGGGGGACAGCTACATTCAGACGGCAGAAGCGGCAAAATCGTTGGATGAGCTGCACCCGCTTGCAATGATGATGTACGATGATTTCATCCGGCGTGTCCACAAGCACCGGACGAACCCGAACCTCAGTATGCAGATCCAGAAATGTGTGGATTATATCGAGATGAATCTGGACAAAAAGATCGTAGCAGAAGATCTTGCTGCCCTGGTGGGCTACACGGAATATTACCTCACCCACAAATTCAAGGAAGAAACGGGTCTGAGCGTCACGAACTATGTGAAGTTTGCAAAGGTCGAACGTGCGAAAGTTCTGCTGAAAAGCACACCGCTCAGCGTCCGGGAAATCTCCGAGCAGCTTGGCTTTGCCACCCGCAATTATTTCAGCGCGGTCTTTCAGCAAGTCACCGGAAAAACGCCCATGGAGTTCCGGGAAACATAAAGCAGAACAGGCATCCTGCGTTACCGTTTGGCGGTATCGGACAGGATGCCTGTTCTGCTATGAAGAAGAAAAATGGGGGAGAATGGCTCAGTTGAGGAACTTCTCGTTCAGGGTCACGCCAAAGTCGTGGGCAATGGCACGGAGGTCGTCGTCGGTGATGGTCTGCCGGATGATGCCGCCGCCCATGGAGAGCACCTTGACGTAAATTTCTGCGCTCTTTTCAATGGTGTGGACCAGACCAAAGGTGATGTCAAAGTCCGGGCCGGAGGCAAACAGACCGTGCTGTGCCCAGATGGCAGCCTGATATCTTCTGTTTTATACCCTGCGTGGTGCGGGGCTCATCGAGCAGGGGGAAAGCCATGTGGTACTCAGCACCGTGGACAGCATGGTGACCACCGGATTGGCTCTCCACGAAATGCTTGCCTTATGTGCACAGAGCATTCTTGCAGAAGCTGAAACCACCAGCGCACGGCAGGTCATTTTGCAGGCAGCGGAGACCCTGCGCAAAAATTACCAGCAGGAACTTTGCCTTGCCGACCTGCTGGCAGAGGCGCACATGAGCAAAAGCTATTTTCTGCGGCTGTTCCGGCGGTATATGGGCACGACACCGTATAATTATCTGGTCAACTTCCACATCACACAGGCAAAGGAACTGCTTGTCCTCACCGACCACAGCGTCAGCGAAATTGCACAGAAGGTAGGCTTTGGGGATGCCAGCAATTTTTCCACCCGCTTTGCAAAAGCCACCGGGTAAAGCCCTCTGCAATACCGCAAAAGTGCGCTGAAGCCGGTGGAGGGGGCACGGTGAGCGGAGGAATTGTGTCAAAATGACACAATTCCTCCGGGTGCTTTCATAGAACCATGGAATGTGAATATTTTGCCTTCAGGGGAGTTCATTTTTTGTGCTGAATCTCGTGAAAAGCGTATAAAAAGCTTGCAATCTTCTGCAAAATGTGATATATAGATTATACGAAACACTGCTTTAAAAGAACACTCCACCGTTCAATGATGTGTAAATGGGAGGTGCCTGCCATGACTGCTGTGATCTATGCCCGCTATTCAACTGACAGCCAGCGCGAGGAATCCATTGAAGGTCAGATCTGGGAATGCACCGCCTATGCGGAAAAGAACGGCTTCACGGTGGTGAAGCATTACATTGACCGTGCCATCTCCGCCAAGACCGATAACCGCCCGCAGTTCCAGCAGATGATCAAGGACAGTGAGCGTGGCATCTTTGACGTCATCATTGTCTGGAAGCTCGACCGCTTTGCCCGAAACCGCTACGACAGTGCCCGGTACAAGACTCAGCTGAAGCGAAACGGCGTGAAACTGGTATCGGCAACGGAAGTCATTTCGGCTGGCCCGGAGGGCATTATTCTGGAATCGGTGCTGAAAGGCTACGCCGAGTATTACTCCGCTGATCTGTCCGAAAAGGTCATTCGCGGCATGACCGAAAATGCTCTCAAGGGCATTTATAATGGTGGCACGATTCCGTTCGGATACATGATCGATGAGACCCGGCATTACCAGCCCGACCCGCTGCTGGCTCCGTATGTAGAGCAGACGTTCCAGAAGTATGCGGACGGTGCGACCATGACTGACCTGCGGGATTGGTTAAAGGCACACAACATCAAAAATTCGATGGGCGGGGAGATGTCCTATAACACCATTGAGCGGATGCTGAGTAATCGACGGTACATCGGCGAATTGCGTTTGCGGGATGTGGTACAGCCCAATGCAATCCCGGCATTGGTATCGGAAGAGCTGTTCAACAAGGTGCAGGAAAAGCTGGCGAAAAATAAAAAGGCCCCTGCCCGTCATAAGGCAGAGGAAAGCTATCTGCTCACCACCAAGCTGTACTGCGGCAAGTGCGGTGCACTGATGTTCGGAGAAAGCGGTGTCAGCCACACCGGGAAAATGTATACCTACTACAAGTGTGCTGCTGCCAAGAAGAAAAAGACCTGCGATAAAAAGGCCGTGCGGAAACAGTGGCTGGAAGATCTGGTGATCAACGAGACCATGAAGCTGGTGGAAGATGACGCTTCCATGAATGCCATCATTGCCAAAGTCATGGAATTGCAAAATCAGGAAAGCACGGATTTGCCCATCTATGAAAAGCAGTTGAAAGAAACGGAGGTTGGCATCACCAATATGCTGAACGCCATTCAGATGGGCATCCTGACCAGCTCCACAAAGGAGCGGCTGGAAGATCTGGAAGAGCAGAGGAAGGAACTGCAAGCCCGCATTGCAGAGGAACGGCTGGCTAAGCCAAAGATGAAAGAGGAGTTCGTCCGGTTTTGGCTGCTTCGCTTCCGCAAGCTGGACATGACCCAGCCGGAGCAGCGGCAGGCACTGGTGGATACCTTCATCAATGCCATCTATCTCTACGATGATAAGGTACTTATTACCTTTAACTATAAGGAAGGTACAGAGACGGTCGCTTTCGGGGAAGCCGTGAAAGCGGAGAAAAGTTCGGATATGAGTGCGCGAGGTGCACCAGATATTGAACGTCAAATCGTAAGATTTGGCGTTCTTTCTTTATGTGAGAAAGCGGCTGCACACTTTCTGCACACCGTTTGCACATTTGCCCGAATCAGGGGCTTTTCTGCGCAAGGTTTGCACAGCCTGCTTTCCTTTGCATAAAAAGAAGAAATTTTAGGCGAACAAGGTTCTCGTCAATTCTCTGCGTTCGTCTGCGTCCATCAGCCGGATGGCTTCAAGGATCTTCTTACCAGAGATTTTTGTTGCCGCCGGCTTTTCGTTTTGCCGGGGCTGAGGTGCTGCCGGGGTCAGGTCTTGGGAATAGAAGTTCGCTTCGATCTTTTCTGCCAGTTCTTATCTTTTTAAGGTTACATGGTTACAGAAAGAGAAAAACGTAGCAGCCATGCGGACTTTTCGGTGCAACTGCAGCGTAACCGAATCTGTAACCAAACGTGTAACCGCCGTTCATCAGAAGGGAAAGCCAATCTGCGGGGCTTCCGCATCCGTTATTTCGGAGAAATTTTCAGCCCCGGTTTCGGGGCTGGTTACGCGCTCCCAGCCTTTCTGAACGCCGTACTTCGGGTAACGCTTGGCGGTTTCGTGAGCCTGCCAGCCTTGGATATCACCGCGCGAAATTCCTGTGTTCATGATCTCGCAGATAGCACGGGTCTCCCACTCTGCCGGGATATTGGTGTTGCTCAGTGCTTCCGCATAGAGCTGCTTGGAACACACCCGGTCACCTGCGTAGTCCTCCAGAAAGGCGTAAATCATGCCAGCCTGTGCATCCTCCTGCATAAAGTCCTGCTGATGGGCTTGCAGGGTTTCCTGCATAGCGGGGCTGAACGCCAGCTTGTAATTACCGCTGTTGTAGATGGTCATGGCTTCTGCCCAAAGCTGGTCGATATAGGTGCGAGATTCCTCCTCATTGTCCAGAATGTGGACTTCAGCCAGTTCCGCATCCACCGGGATGGGAATAAAGCGGCGGTTTCCTGTGCGGTCACGGGGCAAAAAATCCTGCCGGTTGGTCGTGCCAGCAAAGACGCACTGGCGCAGACGGTCGGCAGGATGGGTCTCATAGGGAACTTTATAGGTTTCCTTCTGCTTGCTGAGGAAACTCTTGATTTCCTCGATGCTCTTAGCATTGGCGGTGGCGATCATCTCCGACATTTCAATAATCCAGTGACCTTGCAGCTTGCGGTACACGTTGTCATCGTCCAGCCGCCGCAGGTCATCCGAGAACCACTCGTCCTTAACGGCCAGCAGACGGAAGAAGGTGGACTTCCCCGCACCTGACCGCCCACCAGACAGAGCATGGTTTCAAATTTGCATCCCGGCTGGAATACCCGCTTGATGGCTCCCAGCAGGAATATCTTCATAGCTTCGCAAGTGTACTCGTCCTCCGCAGCACCGAGAAAATGGTGCAGGACGTGGGAAATCTGCTCGTTTCCATCCCATTGCAGGCCGTTCAGGTAGTCTCGGATGGGATGGTAGCGGTTCTCGTTGGCAACGATGCGGATGGCAGATTCAATCTTCTTTTCGCTGGAGATGCCGTATTTCTCCATTCTCCGCAGAATATACTTCATGTCAGTGTCGTTCAGCGTCTTGCCGGAGCGCGGCCAGCCAACAGGCTTTACGATGTCGATACCTCATGTAGACAAATTGTCCACATGAGGTGAGCCGTAACGCAGAAGGTTTTTCTGGTGAATGACGCTTTGTGTCATTCACCACATCAACTGGCCATTTTGACCAGTTGATATTGGGTGCGCCGTTCTCCCTGCATGGCTTTCCTGCCCCCTTCCAGCGGCGTTTTCCGGCTCTCCCTTGCGGGGTCATCGCCGTGTATCCCATGCAGACGGTCATGCGGTTTTCAAGGTGCGGTGCTGGATTTGGCAATAAAAAATCGCCACACAACAACCTGAACCTGACCATCCCTTCCGGGATGGCCTTGGTTCGGGTTTGCTATGTAGCGATAAGAAAGTTAAAAACTTGCTCCGGCTCCTTCGGGAGCCGAGCTGGAACTCTAAGTAAATATGTTATATTAAATCGTTGGAATAGGTTACCACAAAAATCGAGCCATGTCAACGTGAACTTGTCGGGGCGAGGCCCCTCCATCTTGCTACGCAAGACCGTTCTGTCGCTTAAAAGCCCCACTGGGGCTTTCATTGCTGCGCTCCACTGCGCAAACGCGAACTTTTGAGAACACGCTGATTTCGGCAGCATGCAAGAAAACACAAGGGAAACTTTGGCAAAAAAAGAGAGGGCTGGACGGTGCCAGCCCTCTTGACAGAATTATGAGATGCTCAAAAATTTCTGCTGCTTTTATTGCGGTTTTCAAGAATAGCGCCGAACAGAACGGCATATTTGCGATATGCAGTTTGCGGATACTACTGCGGTGGGAAAATAGAATCAGGCAAAAGGATAAAGTGTCGGCAGGAAAAATACGGACACGACAATGAGGATGAGCGCCAGCGGGGTACCACACTTGAGATAATCCTTCAAGGTGTATCCGCCCGGCTCGATGATCATGATCTGGCAGGGAGCTGCCATGGGGGTCATGATGGACACACAGCTGGCTGTGATCACGCCGACCACGGCAGCACGGGGGTCTACGCCCATGCGGATACAGGCGGAAGTGACCAGTGGGATGAAGATGGTCAGGGTAGCCAGATTGGACATGACCTGCGTCAGAATGAAGGGAACAAGGAAGAACACCAGCATAATGATGTACGGATTGGTGGTATCGCCCAGCAGGCGGATCATCCAGTCTGCCACCACATCGCCTGCACCGGTGGTCTGGATGGCGTCCGACAGAGCCAGCACACCGGCAAACAGGAAAATGGTCGGCTGGTGGATGGAGTTGAGGGCTTCCTTCTCGGTCAGCACACCCGTCAGCACCAGAGCGGCAGCGCCGATGCAGGAAGTGAGATACATCTTGACACCAATGACATTTTCCAGCAGCATCATTGCAATGGAGACCAGAACGATCAGGACAGCCAGTTTGCGCTTGAAGGGGCTGAGTTTTTCGCTCTCAGAAGCCGTATGTGCTGCATCTGAAAACTGCTCGTTGGGAATATCTGGCATCAGCTTATAGCCAACAAAGGTCATGTACAGGATGGCAATGGTCAGCATCGGGATGCGCGCAATGGTGAAATCCCAGATGTGCAGCGGTGTCGGTGCGCCGGCCTGCATCATGACATCGTTCCATGCCATGTTGGAAGCACCCTGACCGAGAAAGGTCATCTGGGTGGCAATGTTGGCACAGGCCATGGAAGGATACAGCAGCTTGCTGCGGCTCACGCCGATGTCGTTCGCAATGCCTACCAGCAGAGGGATCATGATAGCGGCAGTTGCGGTGGCACTGGTGATGGCGCCCAGAAACGCACCTGCCACACAGGAAAGAAAAATCAGCATCCGCATATTGTCCTTGTAGCGGATGACCAGACTCTGGGCTTTGTCAATCAGGGGCGTTTTGGTCAGCCCTGCACCGATGACGAACATGGCTACGAACATGACCACGTTCGTGTTGATGAAGCCGCCAAAGGCCTCGGCAGGGGTCTTGATGCCGGTGAGGATCAGCGCCAGAATGATGCCGGTAGAAATGACCGAGAACGGGACTTTACCGGATACAAAGGCGATGATCGTTACAAGCAGGATGACCAGTGTGATCTCCAATGGGCTCATTTGGGTTGTCCTCCTGTGGATTACTTCCACCTTGCAGATGCAAAGCAGTGGCACTTGAATGTTTATATTTGATAATGTATCCAATAAACAAGAAAAGAATACACCGAAAGACCACGCTTGTCAAGGGATTTGTTATACTTTTGTCGAAAAATACAATTTTCCAAAGGAACTTTATATAAGGTGTGTAGAACAAAAAGAACGGGCAAGATCGTCTTTGTTTGCATTTCCTCCCAGGAACAAATAACGCCCCGGAACCCTTTACGCGGAAAAGGGTTCCGGGGCAAATTGCGGAGAACAAATACGTGGCAAATTAAGCTGAGCAAGAAACTTAGGGTAAAAAAACGATTTAGGAGAATCGTATGAAAGGAAATAATGAGTGAAGTCTGTCCCCCGCTGAGAGGATATCCGGATTACTTAATAAAGCCGACGTGCTTGCAGATCTCTTCGATGGCCTTTTCCTTGCGCTCATTGAAGATGACCTTGTTCTCTTCGAACAGGTTGCGGCCTTCGGCGTCAATGGAGACGATCAGGGGGCCGAACTCGTTGACGTGGCAGTGCCACAGAGTTTCCGGCATACCGAGGTCACGCCACTGGGCCTCGACGATCTCCTCCACCTCGGTAGCAGCCACAACGGCGTTACCGGCAGGGAAGACACAGTGGATGGCACCGAACTCCTTGCAGGCGCGCTCGGTGTTGGGGCCCATGCCGCCCTTGCCCACGATGACGCGGACACCGGACTTCTGCACGAACTCATACTCGAACTTCTCCATGCGCATGGAGGTGGTGGGGCCCACAGACACCATCTCGAACTTGTCGTTCTCCAGCGGGCGGATGATGGGGCCGGCGTGGAAGATGGCTGCGTCCTTCACGTCCACAGGCAGCGGGCGGCCCTCTTCCACGAGGCGGCGGTGCGCCACATCGCGGCAGGTGGTCAGGTCGCCGTTCAGGTAAACGACATCACCGATATGGATGTCCTTCAGGTCTTCTGCGGAGACCGGAGTGGTAAGAATTTTCTTTCCGTCTTTGATGGTCAGCATTACAAAGTCACCCCCGAATGAGTATCAATGGTGTAGTTCAGATCTTTATCAAACGTGATGTGGCCGCGGCGATGGCTCCAGCAGCCCACGTTGACGGCAACGCCGATGGTAGAAGGATGGCGGGCAGTGTTCTCAATGTGCACGCCCATGACGGAGTACTTGCCGCCCATGCCCTGAGGGCCAAGGCCGATGGAGTTGATGCCGTCTTCCAGCAGCTTCTCCATATAGGCTGCGCGCTCGTTCTCGTTGTGGCTGCCCAGAGGACGCATCAGAGCCTTCTTGGACAGCAGAGCAGCGGTCTCAACAGAGGTGGCAACGCCCACGCCCACCAGCAGCGGAGGGCAGGCGTTGATGCCGTAGCTGGTCATGACATCCATGACGAACCTGGTCACGCCTTCGTAGCCTGCACCGGGCATCAGCACCATGGCCTTGCCCGGCAGGGTGCAGCCGCCGCCTGCCATGTAGGCGTAGATCTCGCACTTGTCGCTGTTCGGGATGATATCCCACCACACGGTGGGAGTGCCCTTGCCGACATTGCGGCCGGTGTTGAACTCATCGAAGGTCTCAACACTGTTGTGGCGCAGGGGCGCTTCGAAGGTGGCCTTGACCACAGCCTCCTTCAGCAGACCCTCCACCTCACCGATGAGGGGGAAGTCCACGCCGCACTTTACCCAGAACTGCAGCACACCAGTATCCTGGCAGCTGGGGCGGTTCAGCTCCTTGGCCAGCTTCTGGTTCCGCTTCATGGTCTCGTAGATGACCTTGGACAGAGGAGCATCCTCCTGTGCGCCCAGCTCATCGAGCTTGGCAATGATGTCGTCCGGCAGCACCTTGGCGATATGGCTCACAAAGTTGGCCATATAGGTCGTCATCTGCTGCACCTGTTCCTGTTTGTTCATTCCAATGCCTCCTTAGATTTGGTACATTTTGCGCGTTGGTTCACTCATATTCAACGTTCCTGTCCGCTTTACTGCGGGAAGAACGGGAATGCGATGGGAAGAATCACCATGCTGACAACCGTTGCGATGAGGATGAGGGGCAGGCCAGCCTTGGCATAATCCTTGAAGGTGTACCCGCCGGCGGAAACCACCATGGTGTTGGCGGGCATACCGATGGGCGTTGCGTAAGCGCAGGAGCCGCCGATGACACAAGCCATCAGGACGGCGCGGGGGTCGGCACCCATGCCCTGTGCGATGCTCAGGCAGATGGGAACCATCAGGGCGGTGGTTGCGGTGTTGGACATGAAGTTGGTCATGACGCAGCAGAGCAGGAAGACCACCAGAGTCAGGACGTAGGGAGAGGGATTCTCGCCCAGAGCACCAATGACGATGTTTGCAATCTCTGCGCCTGCCCCGGTCTTATCCAGTGCAGAGGCCAGAGACAGCGTGCCGCCGAAGAGGAAGATGGTCTTGAGGTCGATGGACTTCAGGGCGTCTTTCTCGGAGATGACACCGGTGAGGATCAGAGCCAGCGCACCGATACAGCCGGTGATGCAGAGTTTGATGCCGATCTGCTTTTCAAAAATCATGCCCAACAGGGTGAGCACGAGGATAACGAGGGAGAGCACCTGTTTCCACTTGGGAACATTGCTGAAGTCCTGCTCGCCGCCGAAGGAGTCATCATCGGAGACGGGGTGGCTGGGCAGTAGCTTCATGCCAAGGGTGGCGTAGAAGAGGATGCCGGCGGCGAGGATGGGCAGGCCCACGATAGCGTACTCGAAGAAGCCGAAGGACATCCCGATCTCACCCAGAGCACTCTGGGCGATGAGGTTGCCCGGTGCGCCGATGAGGGAAAGGTTGCCGCCCATGGCCGCTGCAAATACCAGCGGCATCAGCAGCTTGGAGCGGGCATAACCGGACTTTGCTGCAATGCCGATGACCACGGGGATCAGGACGGCGGCGGTGCCGGTGTTGGAGAGCACACCGCTCATCAGGCCAACGATGACCATGATGGCCACGATGAGGCTGCGCTCGGATTTGGCAAAGTGGGTAACGATGCCGCCGATCTTGTTGGCCATACCTGTTTCAAACAGGGCACCGCCGACAATGAACATGGCGACGAAGAGGATGACGTTGCTGTCGACGAAGCCCGCAAAAGCGGTCTTGACATCCAGCACGCCGGTAACGACCAGACCGATACAGACGATCATGGACGTTACGCCGAGGGGGATCTTCTCAAACACGAACATGACGACCGCGAAGAGAAGAAAGAGTAGGGTGATAGTTGCTGCTGACATACCGGGGAATCCTCCTTTAATGAAATATAATGTATCCATTTTATCAGAGCAAAACAGCCCTGACTTTCGGAACGCCCCAGCTGCACCTCGTTGTGCAGAGTCTTTGCCGCCGTGCTGTGCCCTCACAGCCCTTTTTCGTTCTGGAAGGATCTGCCCGGAACCTTAGAATTCCGGGAATCTCGGCAGCGTCTTTTTTGAATTTTTATATCTAATCTGTGATAATGTATCCACTTGACGACACGAGAATACACCCGAAACAGAGATTTGTCAATCCCTTTTTTCGAGTTTTGTCGCATTGCACGGATTATGTACCAATTTTTGTGCACGCCAGACAAACAGTAGGATACAAGAAAATCTTCCTCCGCCGCTTTCTGCAAAAAAACGTGCGTTCTCCATCTGCCTTGGAGAACGCACGTTTTTTCCTTCTTTTATTCCAGCCGCTTTTTGAAATACCCCTCGGCACAGTAAATGGCACCGCAGGGATTATGCGCCAGAACGCGATCCTTGGCTACCAGCGTTGTGACCATGGCATCCGAATACTTATAAAACATCGAGTCGTGTCCCACACAAAGTCCGACCTCAATGTTGAAATCGGTGTGCTGTTCGTTCAGAAGCTTTGCCTGTGCGATGGGGTTGCACATGGCCTCAAATTCGCCGGGGCGGATCTTGACCTCTTCCGGGATGCCCACTTCTTCTTTGGAGATGCCGCCGGTCTTGCAGATGACCGACACCACCTCAAACCCCTGCGCACGGAGCAGGTCGGCCACGATGCGGGCTTCCTTCCGCAGACCTTTGCAGAATGCAAGACCCAGCTTGTGGTAGCCCATCCGTTTGCAGAACTCCACCGTCTCCTTCAGGCGGGGCCACTGGCAGTAGCCAAGTCCCTCAATGGCCGAACAGTTGACGTAGAAATCGTGATTCTCAGGCAGATCGTAGCCGGCGCGGGCGGCCTCCATCACCGAAGCATTCCGCATAGGGCAGTTTTTGGGCATCTTTTCCGGCGCGTTGTTGGCGCAGGCCAGAACCGTACAGTTCGCACAGGTATACACTGTCTTGTCCTCCTTGATCTTATAAATAATAGGTCAGCGCATCGTCCATGCTGCGCAGGATGTGCTTTTCCATTTCAGCCCGTGCGGCCATCGCATCCCGTGCTTCCAGCGCCGCATAGATCTTTTTATGCTCGCTCTGGGAGTTGAGGGCATAGTCCAGCTCGCTCATCTCCACGCCAATGGACAGACCGTTCCACAGCTCCGAGAGAAGATTGCGCATTTTTTCATTGCCGGAAGCTTCCCAGATCTCAAAATGGAAGGACTGGTTGTAGTCCGTATAATTTCCGGCCTGCTGAAGAGAAAGAGCCTCCTCAGCAGTATCCACACAGTTTTTGATCTTGGACAGGTCGGCGTTGTTCTGGCAGCAGAGCATACATGCCGTCCCTTCCAAGGCAGCGCGCAGCTGGTAGTGCTCCCGAATCGTTTTTTCCGTTACGCCCAACACAATGGCGCACTTGTTTTGCTTGACTTCCAGCAGACCGTCACGGGCAAGAATCTGAAAGGCCTCCCGCACCGGCGTGACCGACACTCCCAGTTCCTGTGCGGTGTTTTCCAGCGTGAGTTCTGCGCCCTCCGGGATGCTTTTTGAGATAATGGCTTTCCGCAAAGCGGAAGCTACCCGCTCGCGGGCAGGCAGCAGCTTAATGGGTTTCAGTCCCAGCATATTAACTCCTTATCGTTAAAATCAGATGCAGTAGTTCTTCTTCATAGGTGTTCCATGCATCCAGCACATCAGGGGAACCCTGACGGTCCAGCATCAGCAGGCGGGCAAGCCGGTCGTTCACCGGCGCAGGACGTGCGCTCACGGCAAAGGCAATGTAGGTCTCCTGGATGCTCTCCAGCAGCTTGCGATGCAGCGGATAGGGCAGGACGGTCTGCAGGGTACGGTGCTGCAGCATCTCGCCGCCTGCCAACATCGCATCCTGCGGCAGCGTACGCATGGCCTGCCGTTCCAACTGAGCCCCCAATGCCAGAATTTGGCGCAGTGTCTCTTCGGTCAAATCTGCCGCTTTTATCCGATTGTTGGGCAGGCGGATGATAAGACCCTGATATTCAAGGATCATCAAGGCTTCCCGCACCGGCATCCGAGAGACACCGAGACTCTCTGCCAGTTCGTTCTGGGTCATTTCAGTGCCCGCCGGGATCTGCCCAGATAAAATGGCCTGCTGCAGGGCTTCCACCACACCGCCGTTTTTCTTCTGGATGCCGATATATTCCATAGAGTCCTCCGTGCAAATGTCTTTTTTATATTGTATCCAATTTTACAATAAAAAGCAAGACTTCCTTTATGACAAACAAAAATAACCGGCAGATTCTTTATGAAAAATCTGCCGGATATAGACCGGATGCCCTTGGGATGTTCCATTCTGAAAAATTGCAGGGCAAATGCAAGCGGTGTTAACTGTTATGCAACCTAGAGAAAACCACAAGCTATGCTTGTGGAAGAAAAGAGCCGTAGCGTTGAAACGGTAGAGAAAAAACCTCCTTTTGCTATAATTAAAAGCGGGTAACGCGAACCGCATACGAAAGCAAAAGGAGGTTCAATCCATATGGACGAGAAGAGTTTATCACATGCGAGCTGGAATTGCAAATATCATATTGTGCTAGTACCAAAGTATCGTAGAAAAACAATCTATGGAAAACTGAGAAAAGATATCGGTAAGATATCGGTAAGATATTGAGAATGCATTGCGATTATAAGCATGTAGAAATCATAAGAGCGACGTCAGTATGCGGTTGACGTCGCTCATTGTGCGCCTTTAGGCGCGGCTGGTATTGTGGCCCCTATGGGGCCGTTCTGCATACCCCGCGTTTCCACGCGGGGTTATGATTGCTCCACTCCGCTGCGCAAACGCGAACTTTTGAGAATGCGCCGATTTCGGCAGGGTGCAAGAAAAAACAAGGAAAACTTTGGGAAAAAGAGAGAACCAGGTAGGCTCGTTTTACTTATTTGTTTTTTACCAACAGTGCCTGATACGGCTCCAGCTCCACATCCGCCAGCCAGACGGAAGTGCCTTCCGGGGTGTGATACTCGCCGCCCAGAGCGTCCAGACTGGCTCCTGCCGGATACTCGGTAAAGTTGAACAGTCCCACCAGCGTTTCCTCACCGCGCTTGCGCACCAGTGCCAGCACGCCGGGGTTGTGGCTGTCCCATGTGGTCACCCACGCATCCGGGGCAAAGCAAGGGTCTGCACGCATTTGGCGCAGCTGCTCCATGCCCTGCCACAGCTGGTTTTGCAGCGTGCCCTTTCGGGTGCGCTGCTTGGCATCTTCCCAGTTGAATTTGCTGCGGTGCAGGTTGCGGCTGTCCTCCACACGGTCGGGGTCGTTTTTGTAATCCCAGCCATTGAGCTGCGCAATTTCATCGCCGCAGTTCAGCATGGGGAAGCCCTGCAAAAACGCCATGGCAGTGTGCAACAGCAGGTCGCGCTTCACGGCGTAGTCCAGTGCGGTTTTGTCGTTCTTTTCCAGTGCCTGCTCCACGCCGCACAGGCTGGCAGTGGTGCCGCAGCTTCGGGCATCGCCGGTGGCAGGGTCGTAATTGTACAGCTCGCCCTTTGCCCAGCTTCCGGGGAAATTGCCCTCATAGAAGTGGTAGAGATATTCTTTGTGTTTCTGCGGGTCAATGCCGAGCCGGTTTTCCACCGCCTCGTCCAGACCCCAGCCGATGTCATCGTGGCAGCGCAGATAGTTCACGAACCAGCAGTTGTCCGGCAGGGCGTGGAGGGCATCCAGTTGAGCCTTCAGCAGCCGGGTATCCCGGCTGGCAAGGGCACCCCACAGGTTGACCATGGTGGACACGTTGTAGAGCATGTGGCATTCCGGCTTTTCCGGGGTACCGAAATAAGCCGCCAGCTCCTTGGGAGCCATGACCACCTCGCCCTTGAGGATGACCGCCGGGCAGACGCATTCCAGCACCATGCGGAGCATCCGCACGATGGTGTGCACCTGCGGCAGATTGCGGCAGGTGGTGCCCAGCTGCTTCCAGATGTAGGGCACGGCATCAATGCGGAACACCTCTACGCCGAGGTTTGCAAGGTGCAGGATGCTCTTGGTCATGTCCACGAACACCGCCGGGTTTGCATAATTCAGATCCCACTGATAATCGTGGAAGGTGGTCAGCACCCACTTGTGCATTTCCTCACACCATGTAAAGTTGCCGGGGGCAGTGTTGGGGAACACCTGGGGCACAGTCTGCTCGTACTGGTCGGGGATGGTACGGTCCTCGTAGAGGTGGTAATAGGCCTGAAACCACGGGTCGCCAGCCTTTGCCGCCATGGCCCAGCGGTGGGTGCTGGCGGTGTGGTTCATGACAAAATCCAGACACAGGCTGATGCCTGCCTTGCGCAGTTCACGGGTCAGGTTTTCCAGATCCTTGTTGGTGCCAAGGGCCGGGTCTACGGTATCGAAATCCTCCACCGCATAGCCGCCATCGTTGTGGGGATGGGGCATTTGCAAAAGGGGCATCAGGTGCAGATAGGTCAGTTTTTGCTCCTTGAGGTAGGGCAGTTTCTTTGCCAGTTCTTTCAGATTTCCGGCAAAGAGATCGGTGTACATGGTCATGCCGAACATATTGCCCCGCTTGTACCACTCCGGGTCGGCAGAGCGTGCCTTGTCCAGTGCTTTCAGCTCGGCGCTGCGGGCGTTGTAGGCTTCTGCCATCTCCTGTTCCAGAACTTCCAGCCCTTCCCGGTTGTGGTACAGTTCCATGAACAGCCATTCCAGTTCATCTTTATGTTTGGCGAACCGGGACGCAAATTCCTGCTTTGTTGCCATGGTTCAGCCCTCCACTTCCGCAAGGGTGGGCATGGCGGGGATAGCACCATGCCGACTGGTGGTGATGCTGGCGGCCTTGTTGGCAAAAGCCAGAATGCTTTCCAGCTTGTCCACGGTCAGGGTGTCCAGCTCCTCCTTGCAGAGCTTGGACAGGGCAGCCCCAAAGAAGGTATCGCCTGCGCCGTTGGTGTCGCCTACCTTGCAGGGGACGCCAGCCACATGGCCGGTCTTGTCCCCAAAGCGGTAGAATACGCCGTTTGCACCCAAGGTGACAAAAATCAGCCGGATGCCGTTCTGCGCCAGTTGTGCCGTGCCGCTTTCGCAGTCGGTGGTGCCGGTGAGCAGGGGCAGCTCCTCATCGGAAACTTTCAGAATATCCACCAGCGGCAGGGGTGCTTTCATCTGAGCAATGGCGTCCTCTTTGCTCTTCCAGAGGTTGGCACGGTAGTTGGGGTCGTAGGTGATGGTAGCACCCAGCTTTTTGGCACGGGCAGCAGCGTCCAGCGTAGCAGTGCGGGAAGGGTCAGCGGTGAGGCTGACAGAACCGAAGTGGACGATTTTGGCAGCTTTCAGAGCCTCGTCCGAAATATCCTCTTTGCACAGCATCACGTCAGCGTTGGCACTGCGGTAGAAGCTGAAATCCCGCTCGCCGGTGGCATCCACCGAAACCACCGCCATGGTGGTGGGGTGGTCTGCATCCACCGCCATGCCGGAAACGTCTACCTTGTTTTCTGCCAGAACCTCTTTCAGGTAGCGGCCAAAGGCATCCGCACCCACATTGCCGATAAAGGCGGTCTGTGCGCCCAGCCGGGAAGCAGCCACCGCCAGATTTGCCGGGGCCCCGCCGGGGTTTGCGGCAAACTGAGGAATGCCGCGCGCATCCTTGCCGGTCTGGGTCAGGTCGATCAAAACTTCGCCAATCGTTAAAATGTCCATGATACTTCTCCTTATTTTTATCCTATAAGTTAAAACCCAACGATCACCGCTGGAACAGATAATGAATGTAAGCGGCTGCACGCTCCGGGTGCGGTGCATTCTGCACTACCCCAAGATAGACCCTGCCAGAAAAACCTGCCTGTCTGACAAACGGCGTGTCCGAAATATCCAGCACGGTCCCACCGGCGTTCAGACCCGACAGGGCATGGAAAGACGCATCCAGTGTCCGCAGATCGAGAAAATACTCATCTGCCAACAGTCGATCCCGTGCATATTCGTCCATCAGAACAACATCTAACCGCTGGGCACTGACTGCACCCAGCAGCTTCATCTCTGAAGCATATACATACTGCTCCTCTGCGTGTTCGCTTTCGCTGAGCAGCAAGCCGGACAGCAGATCGACCTGTTGCTTTTTGGTCAGACCCTGCGCCTCGGCAAAGCCGGTGGTAAGCTGTTCCGTCAGATCAGACCCGGCAGTGATATTTACCAGACCAAGGTAAAGCACATCCTCTTTTTTCGTCACATGACGGTAGGCTGCATAGCCAAGGATATAGACGACGATGAGCGCGATCGCAATGGGCAGCTTGTAATATGCCCAGATGTGCTCCCACTTTTTACGCCCATGGAGAGAGCGGAGCGTATCCCGGTCAGTTTTTGTCATGGTCGTATTCCTCGTATACTGCATCCGGGTCTCCACCGATCAGATAGAGGATCCGAAGCATCAGAAAGGAGCAGAGCATGGCGCAGAAGCCCATGCCCAGCAGGAATGCAGGCGTGAACACAAACACTATGACGTACCCCATGATGCCATAGATCGCCGCCATCAGCAGGGTGCAAAACAGATACCGGACACCCACGAGAAACGCTGTTTTCAGGATGCCGAAGGTGGTGTTTTCAAACCGTGCCAGCAGAGGAAACGCATACAGCAGAACGATGCCGTACAGAACTGCCGCACCAATAAGCGTTGCAGTGAGCAGTGTCCAGAAAATGTTTTCGCTCCACATTCGGCGCAGCACAAAGCCATCCACAGCCAGGAAACTGCCGACTGCCAGCAGGATAAGCCAGAGTTTTGTGGCAGGCTTAAAATTTTCCCGGAACGCCTTAAAAAACATCCGGGTCAGACCATCGTCCCGATCTTCCGCCATTTTGAGCGTGACGTAGAACAATGCGGTCGTAGAAGCCCCTATGGTAACGATGGGCAGGCTGCACACGAGCCATAAGATGTTCAGGTAAGCACTATAAGTCAATTTCGTCAGCACAGCAAACAGCGGCTTGTCCGTATTGCACAGGTCACGCATGGGGGTTCTCCTTTCGCTCAATCTCCTGTGGATTCGCGCAGGATCAGGTTGGTTTCCGTATAGACGGTGCGATAGTTCAGCGATGGCTCTTCGATGCGGGTCATAAGCAGATTGGCAGCGGTGTAGCCCATGATCTGTTCATGGATATGGATCGAAGTCAGACGGGGGGCAAAGTAGGAAGCCTCCTGACTGTCATCGAAGCCGCAGACCCAGATATCATCGGGAACCGAATACCCCAGCTCATTCAATGCCTTGACCAGATCCATGGCAACAAAGTCATTGGCGCAGACAAAGGCCTCCGGCATCGTTTTGAACCGACGGATGGTTTCGTACAGGGTTACCGGATAGTTCTGCTGTCCAGATGGCATCGCACAGGTGCTCAGGCCTTCTGTCAGACCAAGGTACTCCATTGCATCCTTATAAGCCATATAGCGCTCAAAGAAGGACTGACAGTGGTTTTTATCCCCCGCAAAGCTGATGCGTTTTTTGCCGCGCTGGACCATGTGGGCCACCGCATTCTGGATCTCAATGCGGTTTTCCATATAAAGGCGGTCGGCTTTAAGAGGAGGACGCATCTCCATCACAGGGGTGTCTACAAACAGCAGCGGAACATCCAGATCGCACAGCATCTGTGCGTAGTCATAGTCGAACACTTCAAAGCAGATGATGCCGGCTGTGCGCTGGATGTTGAGAGAAGATGGAAGTTTTTTCTCTTTCAGCTCGATGGGCGAAATGCGATGAATGGTCATGCCGCTGTGCAGATGGTCGATTTCCGACTGGAAACGATCCAGCATCATGGAGGAAAAGTGAGAGCTGCTCAGAAACTGGGTCGTCAGCATGGCGATCTCCCGTTTGTCACTCGGCAGAATGGAAGGCCCTGCTGCTTTTGCAGCGTCTTCCTGAAACAGCGGCAGATAGGCAAACTGCTTATAGCCCATTTCGGCGGCTTTGCGCAGAATCTTCTCCCGTGTGGCATCTGCCAGCACACCGGTGTTGTTGATGGCCTTTGAAACTGTGTTGCGGGAAAGCTGCAGTTCGTTTGCAATATCTTGAATGGTGACCTTGGTTGCCATAAGTCATCCTCTTTCTTTATAATATAGAGGCGGATGCTCTTTCTTTTATCGATAAAGTCTGGTGACGGATCTTATTCTTTATGACTCCAGTATAGTGCAAATGCACAAATTAGTCAAATGCAAAAATGCAAATCATCATTTTGCATATTTGCGCACGTTCGGATTTGTGCATCTGTACGAATCCACAGTAATTGTTGATATATACCATAAATTATCGTTGACATTCGCTTGCTTGAGTGGTATAAATGAATTAAGAAAGTTTACATTTGCACAACCGAAATGAAAAACGTAAAATTCAAAGGTGCAAATGTAAAACACAAATCAAAAGGAGGAGAATGATTCATGAAAGCAAAGACGGCCTCGCCGGAAACGGCTGTGCTGACAGCAGAACGCAAGCTGCACAACACATGGGTCTACATCAAACGGCATTGGCAGCTTTACCTGCTGTTCCTGCTGCCTGCCGTGGCGCTGACGCTGGTGTTCAAGTACGCTCCCATGGGCGGTGTACTGATCGCATTCCAGAAGTACAATCCCTTCAGGGGCATCTGGGGCAGCGAGTGGGTAGGCTTCAAAAACTTTACCCGCTTCATGTCCTCGCCGGACTTCCAGCGTTATCTGATCAACACCTTGAAGCTGAGCGTCTACGGTCTGCTGTGGGGCTTCCCGATCCCCATCCTGCTGGCATTCCTGCTCAACCGTATCGAGAGCAAGAAGATCAAGCAGAAGGTGCAGCTGGTGCTGTATATGCCCAACTTCATCTCGGTCATCGTGCTGTGCGGCATCGTCCGAGTGTTGCTGAGTGTCACCGGCCCGGTGAACGGCCTGCTTCACACCAGCATCAACTTCATGACGCTGCCGGAAGCATTCCGCCCCATCTACATCATCAGCGGCATCTGGCAGGGTGCCGGCTGGGCATCCATCATGTACACCGCATCCCTTTCTAACGCCAGCAAAGATCTGAAGGAAGCTGCGATGATCGACGGCGCAAACCTGATCCAGCAGATCATGACGGTGGAGTGGCCCGCCATTAAGGATATGGTCGTGATTCAGTTCATCCTGCAGGCAGGCAACATCATGAGCATCGGTTTTGAAAAAGCCTATGCCCTGCAAACGGACCTGAACCTGAACACTGCCGAGATCATTGCAACGTATGTTTATAAAAAGGGCCTGTTGGACGGCGATTACAGCTTTTCCACGGCAGTCGGTCTGTTCAACACCGTTGTCAACGTCATCCTGCTGATCGCAGTGAACAAGATCGTTGCCAAAATGAACGATGGCAAGGGCTTGTAAGGAGGGGTTTACCATGGCAAAACAGAAAAAATCAAAAATGGCCCTCTACACCAGACAAGATAAGATCATCCTGTACTGCGGCTACGCACTTCTGGGCTTGTTCCTGCTGGCGATCATCGTTCCGATGATCTACATCGTCATCGCGTCCTTTATGGACCCGGTCACTCTGCAAAACAAGGGCATCTCCTTTGATTTCAGCAAGTGGAGTCTGGATGCTTACCAGCGTGTCGTTTCGGACAAGCAGATCTGGGTCGGCTTCAGGAACGCAATCCTTTACTCGATCATCTTCACCATCATCTCGGTAGCTGTGACGATGCTTGCCGCTTATCCCATGTCGCTGCCGGACTTCAAAGGCAAAACGATCTTCAACACCTTGTTTGTGATCACGATGTTTTTCAGCGGCGGTCTGATCCCCACCTACCTGCTCATCAACAATCTGGGTCTGCTGGATTCCATGTGGGCGGTCATTCTGCCGGGAGCATTCAGCGTGTGGAACATGATCATTGCCCGTACCTATTATCAGGGCATCCCGCGTGAGCTGCGTGAAGCTTCGGATGTGGATGGAGCCAGCGAGATGCTTTACTTCTTCAAGATCCTGCTGCCCGTCTGTATGCCGGTGGTGGCAGTTCTGGCTCTGTGGCAGTTCGTGGCAATGTGGAACAGCTACTTTGACGCCATGATCTACCTGAACAGCGCATCGAAGCAGCCGCTGCAGCTGGTGCTGCGTTCCATCCTGATCCAGAGCCAGCCGGAATCCGGCATGATCGCAGATATCCAAAGTACTGCCGAACGTGCGAAGATGGCAGAGCTGCTCAAATATGCAACCATTATTATTTCCAGTCTGCCGCTGCTGGTGATGTATCCCTTCTTCCAGAAGTATTTTGATGCCGGCATCATGGCTGGTTCCATTAAAGGCTGAGGATATTTCAGAATTTTATGAGCCGGTACGCTCATCTGTCACACGAAAAAAGAAACATGAAAAAGGAGAAAATACCATGAAAAAGCTGATCTCTCGCCGCAACTTCCTCAAGGTCTGCGCTCTGGCGGGTTCTGCCGCTGCTCTGTCTGCCTGCGGCGGCGGCAAATCCACCGGCAGCAGCAATTCTGCTGCCGCAGCTGTGGACACGACCGGTGCCGTTGAATTTCCGCTGTCCGAAAAGGTCACCTTTACCGGTATGACCAGCTTCCCTGTGGGCAGCGAATCCGAGCCGAACAACCGCACCATCTTCAAGCGTCTGGAAGAGCAGACCAATGTGCACATCGACTGGACCGCCATCCAGTCCGACCAGTGGAGCGATAAGATCACCCTGAATATGTCCAACCCCAACACCCTGACGGATTTTGTTTTTACTGCTGATTTTACCGACAGCAATCTGCTGCGCTACGCAGATCAGGGTGTCATCCTCAATCTGGAAGACTACATTGACAACAATATGCCGAATCTCCAGAAGGTCTTTGAGCTGTACCCGGAGTACCGCACCATGTGCACCGACATCGAGGGCCACATCTGGGCACTGCCCTGGATCGAGCAGCTCGGCGCAGAAAAGACCGCCATCCAGACCATTGGCAACATGAGCTTCATCAATACCAAGTGGCTGAACTTCCTCGGTCTGTCGATGCCTACCACAGTGGACGAGTTTGAACAGGTGCTGATGGCATTCCGTGATAACGCCGCTTCTCTCAAGGCAGAGTATGGCATTGACGGCGACATCATCCCCATGTCCTGCATCGTCAACAACGGCGATCAGGACCCCAGCATCCTCATCAATGGCTTTGGCGAAGGCTACGGCGATGCAGACAAAGACCGCCATATTGCCGTTACCAACGACCGGAAAGTCATCTGTGCCGCCACCCAGCAGGGCTACCGCGATGGTCTGGACTGGCTGCACAAGCTGTATGCCGAGAAGCTCATTGACCCGGAGTGCTTCACGCAGGAGTGGTCCACCTATGTTTCCAAGGGCAAGGCTGGCCGCTATGGTGTCTGCTTCAGCTGGGATGTTGCCAACATTGACAACCTGACCGACTGGGAGCCGCTGCCTGCCCTGACCGCCGATACCCGCAATATCACTCCGCAGAACGGTTCTTTCACCAGCGGCTTTGGCCGCGGCAAGTGCGTTGTCACCGCAAAGGCAGCGAATCCTGCACTGGTTTGTGCATGGCTGGATCAGATGTACGCGCCCCTCCAGTCTCCGCAGAACAACTGGGGTACTTACGGCGACGAGGAAGGCTTTAACATTTTTGAACTGTCCACCAACGATAAGGGCGAGCCCATGCTGAAGCACGCTCCTCTGGGCGATGCTTCTCCCGTGGAAGTCCGTGAGGCGCAGTGTGTCGGCGGGCCTCTGGCGGTTCTGGATGATTACTATGGTGTATACGTTACCTGCCCGGACGATGCACAGTACCGTCTGGACTGGATCAAGGATATCTACACCCCGGATATGAACAACGATTATGTCTATCCCAATGTCTTTATGAGCAATGAGGACACCGAGCAGGTCTCGAACCTGCAGGCAGATCTGCAGACCTACATGAATACGCAGAAGGCTGACTGGATCATGAACGGCACTACGGATGCAGAGTGGAACGAATATCTGAGCAAGCTGGAAGACTACGGCCTGTCCGACTATCTGGGCATTATGCAGAAATATCTGGATGCTTACTACGCATAAGAATTCTTTCCTTTGGAGGATTCCATGAACGATTTAACTTTACAAAAAGCCCGTGCCTACGAGGCCGAGCACGGCGCTGCCATTTCCCCGGCGGAACGCCCTGCCTACCACATGACCCCCTATGTGGGCTGGCTGAACGACCCCAACGGCTTCTCTTATTATAAAGGGAAGTATCACCAGTTCTATCAGTATAACCCCTACGATGTGCGGTGGGCGCCCATGCACTGGGGTCACGCGGTCAGCACCGACCTGCTGCACTGGGAGTATCTGCCCTGCGCACTTGCCCCGGATTCCCCGGCGGATAACGGCCCCGGCTGCTTCTCCGGCTCTGCCACCGAGATGGATGACGGCAAGCAGCTGTTGATGTACACCAGCGTGGTGTCAGAAAAGCAGCCCAATGGGGAGATGCGGGACATCCAGACCCAGAGCATTGCCATCGGTGACGGCCTCAACTACGAAAAGCCTGCCTGCAACCCGGTGCTGACCCAGAAAGACCTGCCGGAAGGCTTCAGTAAGTTCGACTTCCGGGACCCCAAGATCTGGCGTGAGGCCGACGGCACCTACTCCGTCGTCACCGTCTGCCTTGCCGAGGATGGCAGCGGCGCAGCGGCACTGTTCCAGAGCAAGGACGGCTTCGACTGGCACTTTGTAACGGTGCTGGAACGCTGCAACAATCAGTACGGCAAAATGTGGGAGTGCCCGGACTTCTTCCCGCTGGACGGCAAGCAGGTCCTGATGCTGGGGCCCATGGAGATGCTGCCCAAGGGCGAGTTCCACAACGGTCACAACGTGATTGCCTTCATCGGCAGCTATGACGAAGCCACCCACACCTTCACCAAGGAAAACGTGCAGCTGATGGACGGCGGCATCGACTTCTACGCTACCCAGACCACCCTTGCCCCGGATGGCCGCCGCATCATGACCGCATGGCTGCAGACCTGGTCGGACACCGAGGATAAGCCCAAGGGCTGCAAGTGGTTCGGGCAGACCATCTGCCCGCGCGAACTGCACATCAAGGACGGGCGCATTGTTCAGACCCCGGTGCGTGAACTGGATGCAGTTCACGGCAAGCGCACCTTCCACGAAAATGTGACGGTGCAAAGCGAAACTTCTCTGGAAGGCATCCAGGGTCGTGTGGCCGACCTGACCGTTACGGTGCAGCCCGGCGAATACCGTTCCTTCACCCTGAAGCTGGCCGCCGATGCAGACCATCACACCAGCCTGACCTACGACCCCTACACCTCCGAGCTGACGCTGGACCGCAGCTATGCCGGTTCCCGTGCCGACATCGTACACCGCCGCAGCTGCAAGGTCCGCAGCCAGAACGGAGCCCTGAAACTCCGCATCCTGCTGGATAAAAACAGCATCGAAGTTTTCGCCAACGATGGCGAGCAGACCATGACCGCATGGATCTACACCCCCCAGTCTGCCGATGGCATCACCTTTGCTGCCGATGGCAAAGCAACTGTTACGGTGGAACAGTTTGAACTGAATCTGTAACCTGATATTCCCTTCATTTCTCCTTCATAAAAGCACAGCCCCGCTTTGGATCCTTCTTCACCAAAGCGGGGCTGTGTTTGTTATTTGCAGTCAGTTTTTACGGTTCGATTACATTGAAAGTCTTCTCGAACTTGGAGGCGTACGCCAGCAGGCGCTTCAGAACGGTGGCATCGCCGCTGATCTGTACCTGACCGGCCTGCTGACCTGTCATCAAGGCAAAGAGCTGCAGACGCTTGCAGGTGACGGAAGCCTGCGCATCCGGGCGGTTCTCGCCCGGATAGGTCAGCAGCACGCCGTTCTTGCGGGTGACATAGAACTGCTCGTTCTCATCCGTTACGGTTAAATTCAAGGTCAGGTCATCGTTCTGCGCAGCGTTGGCATCGGTCAGGATGGCGATATAGTCCAACAGCATGGAGACCGTCATTGCGCGCATACTGTTGGTGAGACCATTCGCCATGCGGGCACGCCCGGACAGATTGCCGTTCCGCAGTTCCGCTGCGCCCATCAGATACGCATTGCGCCACGCACCGGACTCTGCCTGATAACCCAACTGCTCCAGCGCATCGGCGCACAGGTTGCGCGCCTTCTGGTTGGATGGATCTGCAAAGACCAGCTCCTTTGTGATCTGCGCCACCCACTGATACTCGCCCTTGTTGTAGTCCTTTTTTGCCCGAAGCAGAACGGCTTCCGTACTGCCGAGATACTCCACCATCTTTTTTGCTGTTTCGCTGGGCGGGAGCGGGTCCAGATTGACCGGGTTCGCATCGTACCAGCCCAGATATTTCTGGTAGATGGCTTTGGCGTTATGCGGCAGCGTGCCGTAATACTGGCGGGTATACCAGACTTTTTCGAGCGCATCCGGCAACGAGATCATGGCGGCGATCTCGTTGGAGGTGTACCCCATGTTCATATAGTGCAGGGTCTGGTCGTGGATGAACTTGTAGATCGCAGCCGTGTTCAACAGATACTCGTGGATCTCCTCGCCCCAGTGCGGCCAGTTGTGGCTCTGGAACACCACATCGGTCTTGTCACAGAAGCGCTGGTCAGCCTCGATGATGTACTTCGCCCAATCGTTGGCATCCCGCACCTGTGCGCCACGCAGGGTGTAGAGGTTGTGCAGGGTGCCGGTGCAGTTTTCGGCCATCCAGAGGGCACGGTACTTCGGGAAATAGGCGTTCATTTCGGCAGGGGCTTCGGTGCCGGGGGTCAGCTGGAATTCGATCTCCAGCCCGTCGATGGTCAGCTTTGGAACATCTTCCCCGATCTCGTAGGTAGGAGCGATGAGGGTCACCGTACCGGTAGACTGTCCCATGCCGATGCCGATGGAGAGTGCTCCTTTCTCTCCTTTTTCCAGCACTGTACCATACTGATACTGCGCACGCCGGGCCATTGCGATGCCGGCATAGACGTTTTCGCTGATGGCGTGTTTCAAAAATCCTTCCGGTGCAAGGATGACCGTTTTGCCCGAGGCAAGCTGTTTGTCAATGGAAAGGCTGGGGTCCGCTACATCGTTCCGGTCGATCGCACCCTCTGCGCCGCCAAAGTGATCCACATGGCTATGACTGTACAGCACAGCTTTGACATCCAGCGGTCCGAACCGGTTTTCCATCAACGCTTTTGCTGCCTGCATATTTTCTTTGCACATCAGGACATCAAAAATGATCCAGCCGTGGTTGGTGCGGATGAAGGTCGCATTGGCCATATCAAAGCCGCGCACCTGATAGATGCCGTCACATACTTCAAACAGACCGGCTTTGGCGTTGAGTTGGGTATTCCGCCACAGGCTGGGGTTGACCGTATCCGGCGCATCGCAATCCAGATCGCCATAGCTTTGCAGATCCCACGCCGTTGTTCCGTCATCGTTGTAAATGACCCTGCCTTCCTGATCGTCCAGCAGGCCGCGCATTGCATTGTCAAATTCCTGCCGGTCGGAAAAATCCAGTTTGCTGTACCACTCCGCATTTTTTTCTGCGGTACAGCTCGTCGCATCCTGCGTCGTCCCCGGCTTTGAAGGGTCGCTGAAGAAATCAGCGATAAAGTTCAGGCTATTATTTTCGGCTTCGCTTCCGGCTGCATGTGCAGACAAGGATACTCCGCACGCCAGCATTGTAGCAGCCGAAGCTGAAATAAAATTCCGACGGGTCATTTTCATAGCAGGTTCCTCCTTATTACGGATCAGTTTGTGCGGACGACCGGCGGCTGCCAGTCTGTCAGTGCGGCGGCATCCGGTTTATAGATACGAAGGAAGAGGTGGAAATCTCCCTCTCCTACCGGCAGCCAGTTGGTCGTGTCCGCCGGTGCCTCTTTGGAAAGGGTGATATCGATCGAGCCGTCCGGATTACGGTGCAGACCGGAGCGGTCGTTGACGCAGTAGCGGTCAATGGGGTTTTCAATGAGGAAATCGTTCTCCCCGTAGGCGGTCACCGACCAGAAGCCCTTTTCCAGTGTGGGAGGATCTGCCTCGATATGCAGCGTATAGGTCTTTTTGCCGGTCAGGACTGTGCCGGTGCTGTCCACATCTGTTTTAGGGTAGATGGCAATGTCGGTCGTGTTGGCACCAAGTCCCATCAGAGCCACCATTGCACGGTAGGTGTATGCGGTGCCAAAATCTCCGATCGGGTCACCGTAATAAATCCACTGACCCATTTGCTGCGCGTAGTTCTCTGCTTCAGTTTTCAGCTTGTCCTTCAGCTGAAGCAGCATAAGCTTCCACCGCAGTGTTCCGGCGAAACCAAGAGCCTTTTTCTCAAAGGTCTCGTTGGGGCCGACATGGAGCGCAGCGAGCTTCTGAAGCATCGGTGCATCCGCTTCTGAAGGTGGATTTGCTTCCATCAGGTGGTTGGCAGTGGTAAAGAAATCCTCTGCACACATTGCGAGGACATGCTGCACCGGCACAAAATTATAGGCTGGGTCGTATTTTCCGGCAGGGGCAGTCCAACTGTCAATCTGGTATGCCGACAGCGGCATCAACTGCATCCTATCCTGAATGGCCCGGACGTTGGGCAGATCTTCCTGCCCGGAGAGCACGATGCGGGCAATGGTCCAGACCATATTGGTCGGCACATTGATCCGCTGCACCCCTTCCGGCAGTTTGCCCTGCCAGTCCGAGCGGGTGATCGCGTAAAGGCCCGGTGCTTCCAGCACTGTAACGGTATTTGTCCACGCATCCAGCACCTGTACATTGAAAAATCGGTCCGTCTGCGGTACACCGTAAAGCATCGGTTCTGCGCTGACATCGAGAAATGCCTGCGTATAGATGGTATCCACATTCGGCGTGACGACTGCGCGAGATGCGGCGTCTGCCAGCTTTTTCGCATGGATGAACTGGTTGATCGGCGCACGGGTATCGTTCGGTGTTTCTGTGTTGGTTGAAACCTTTCGGGTCGCATCCATCAGAACCAGTGGAAAGGCGTACAGATACGCCTGTTCCAGAAGTTCCTGCGCCGCCATCGTCTGCTGTGCTGCGGCGGCTTTCTCTACGGGCAAAAGTGTAGCTGCGCAGACCACCGCAGCCGCAGTGGAAATGTTCAGAAATTCCCGGCGTGTCAGTTTCATGACGTGAAACCTCCTGTTATGCTTTTTGCTTTATGCGTATGCGCTTTATGGTGAAAACCATTCGGTGTTCTGTGTTCATCATACGAAAAGAATGCTGAAAAGTCAATAGCTTCTATGCGAGACACGCAAAAACGTGAGTTTTAACAAAAAATGCCTCGGATTATTGTTGAAAGCTCCATTGAGCTGCGTTTTTTACGAATCCTCCTTGTCGGCCGCACGGCAGTATGTTATACTAAAGTCATCAACTGACAAAGGAGCACTGCAATGAGCGACCTGAATAGATGGATGCAAAAACACGATCTCTGCCCGGAAAACATTTTATATCTTTACCGCAGCGACCGGAAAACGGTCCTTCACCGCATGGACGGCGTGGAAGCTGCGCTGTATGCGCCGATGCACGGCGTCCTGTCTGTTCTGCCGGAAGATCAGTTCCTGAACATCAGCAAGGGAATCGCAGTGAACCGCAGCCAGATCGTAAACATCGGCAACGATGGTGTTTATACCATGTCGGACGGCCGCACGTTTCAGGGACGTAAGCGCGGCCTGAGCAGCCACCGCCGCCTGCGCATGGAGATCGGGCTGTCCGACACGAAGCCTCGCCCCATGAGCATGAGCCTGCTGGAAAAATGCAGCCTGCTGGACGATATGCCGCTGGCGTTCTGTGTCATCGAACTGGTCTTCAATGAGGACGGACGCGGCGTGGATTTCATCTTCCGCTATTGCAATGCGGAAATGGCCAATATCGAAGGTGTGCCGGTGGAGGAAATGCTGAATCGCTCGTTTTACAAGGTGTTCCCCAATGGGGACAAAAAGTGGCTGGTGTCCTATGCAGATGTGGCGCTGAACGGTACGAAGCATACCCTCCACGATTACAGCCCGGAGGTGGACAAATACCTGACCATCCACTGCTATCAGCCCGAACCGGGGTATTGTGCCTGTGTACTGCAGGCAAACGAGCCTTGAAGCAAAAGGCGGTGTGGCCCATACAACGGGTCATGCCGCCTTTTGCTTTTGTTTTGTACCGCGCACGATGAGGCCAATGGGGGAAAGGTTGGCGATGCCGGGATGCAGGGCAGAATACGCTGTTAGCTGGGGCAAGGAATTTCTATCCACGCCCTCCGCGAGGAGGGCGACCAAGCGGCTGGAAGGCTTGACCTCCATCCAGAAAATTTCTATCCACGCCCTCCGCGAGGAGGGCGACCTCCAGTACCCAAAGCTGGACGACCCGGAGCTGATATTTCTATCCACGCCCTCCGTGAGGAGGGCGACACTGCGCACCGCCCGCCGTCCAGTTGTCCTTGTCATTTCTATCCATGCCCTCCGCGAGGAGGGCGACCCGCGCTTGCAACGCTGCTGCTTCAGGATGGAGCCATTTCTATCCACGCCCTCCGCGAGGAGGGCGACGATCCCACAACAAAGGAACTGGGCCTCCCTCAGCTATTTCTATCCACGCCCTCCGCGAGGAGGGCGACGTTGCCTTTGAATCCATGAGGCCGTTCCTTGATGAATTTCTATCCACGCCCTCCGCGAGGAGGGCGACGGGACGGCAGGAGAGACGCCGCCCACGATTACGCGATTTCTATCCACGCCCTCCGCGAGGAGGGCGACCCGCTGGATCTGGCGCTTCATTTCGGCCTCGTCTATTTCTATCCACGCCCTCCGCGAGGAGGGCGACACCCGACGCGCCATAGGACGCGGCAGGCCGTCTGATTTCTATCCACGCCCTCCGCGAGGAGGGCGACCATCAACGATGGGCCCCAAGAGCAACGCGGGGGAGATTTCTATCCACGCCCTCCGCGAGGAGGGCGACTGCCATCGCCAAGTCCTACGTCAAAGGCACAATGATTTCTATCCACGCCCTCCGCGAGGAGGGCGACGGACTGCGGCTGGGCTGGCCCGGCCTTCGTCAAGAATTTCTATCCACGCCCTCCGCGAGGAGGGCGACGGACTGCGGCTGGGCTGGCCCGGCCTTCGTCAAGAATTTCTATCCACGCCCTCCGCGAGGAGGGCGACGCCCGGTACAATACGTCCGATGCGTCGTCCATGCATTTCTATCCACGCCCTCCGCGAGGAGGGCGACCCATCGTGTCTGCCGTGTCCGAAAACCGCTTGAAATTTCTATCCACGCCCTCCGCGAGGAGGGCGACCCTGACCCATCCCCACCACTGGCGGCAGGTGGCAATTTCTATCCACGCCCTCCGCGAGGAGGGCGACTAGGTCTGAATGAACGTGTTGTCGTCCCAGCTCATATTTCTATCCACGCCCTCCGCGAGGAGGGCGACCGTTTTAAGGGTTCGGATTCCCAATATGATTACCATTTCTATCCACGCCCTCCGCGAGGAGGGCGACCGCAGGAGGTTGAGGCCTGATGGACTACAAGGACATTTCTATCCACGCCCTCCGCGAGGAGGGCGACTGCAGGAATGCCAGTCTTTCCCTTTGTCGTTTCGTATTTCTATCCACGCCCTCCGCGAGGAGGGCGACATTTCCATCGGCTGTCTCTCCATCGCAATGAGGTATTTCTATCCACGCCCTCCGCGAGGAGGGCGACTGCCCAGGCGGGTGCATTCCGAATAGTTCCGCTCATTTCTATCCACGCCCTCCGCGAGGAGGGCGACCTTCTTCAAGCCTGGGAAACGCAATAAGGTTAGAAATTTCTATCCACGCCCTCCGCGAGGAGGGCGACCTTTGCGTTCACCATTTTCATAATTTCGTCCTCCTATTTCTATCCACGCCCTCCGTGAGGAGGGCGACGTGCGAGGTTTGCTGCGGCCGTCGTTGCACAGGAGTATTTCTATCCACGCCCTCCGCGAGGAGGGCGACTTGGAGTGGGCCATGGCGTAGGCCATCACATCGACATTTCTATCCACGCCCTCCGTGAGGAGGGCGACGCGGGGGTGTTCAGCCAGATCGTAGACCTCGGCGTATTTCTATCCACGCCCTCCGTGAGGAGGGCGACCCGCCCAGCGTTCCGCACTTCAGAATCGAATGGTACATTTCTATCCACGCCCTCCGTGAGGAGGGCGACCCCTGGCGCTTGATCTCGGTGCGCAGATCGTCGAAATTTCTATCCACGCCCTCCGTGAGGAGGGCGACGGCGTACAGCTTCATCTGCGGATTTTCAACAGGAATTTCTATCCACGCCCTCCGCGAGGAGGGCGACCTGCAAGGCTCTGGCTTATGCAGCCAAGCTGGACAAATTTCTATCCACGCCCTCCGCGAGGAGGGCGACAACCGCATTATGAGTATGCTGGAATCCCCCCGATTATTTCTATCCACGCCCTCCGCGAGGAGGGCGACGTCAGCTTATCAGGCTTCAGCGGGCAGCTCAACAATTTCTATCCACGCCCTCCGCGAGGAGGGCGACTGTCGGACATTGATACCGATTATCAGATTCTCAAATTTCTATCCACGCCCTCCGCGAGGAGGGCGACGCGGTCCAAAAGCAAAAAATCGTCGTCCTCCAAATTTCTATCCACGCCCTCCGCGAGGAGGGCGACACGATCAGAACACAGAACTGGGACGTGGACAACATCATTTCTATCCACGCCCTCCGTGAGGAGGGCGACACCCCCTGCCCACTGGGCAGGGGGTCTATTGCTATTTCTATCTACGCCCTCCGTGAGGAGGGCGACGAGAACAGCCGATTTTGCAAGGCGTGGCCTACAAATTTCTATCTACGCCCTCCGTGAGGAGGGCGACCGTTTCATCCCCATTTGCACCTTCTTTTGTGCGTATTTCTATCCACGCCCTCCGCAAGGAGGGCGACTTGCTGGTAACTTGCCAGCAGGTCCGAAATATCATATTTCTACCCACGCCCTCCGCGAGGAGGGCGACGCTTGACCCGAACAAGGCAACGCACACCACGGAATTTCTACCCACGCCCTCCGCGAGGAGGGCGACGCAACGCCACGGACGTCACGATCCAGATGCCGAACATTTCTACCCACGCCCTCCGCGAGGAGGGCGACCTCCACGTCATCTGGCTGTGCCTCCGGGAGTTCAAATTTCTACCCACGCCCTCCGCGAGGAGGGCGACCTCCACGTCATCTGGCTGTGCCTCCGGGAGTTCAAATTTCTACCCACGCCCTCCGCGAGGAGGGCGACGCTGCGACGGTGTCTATTACCATGCCGAAGGCACATTTCTACCCACGCCCTCCGCGAGGAGGGCGACGCACAATCCCGTGCGGGATGCAAAAATTCCAAAGCATTTCTACCCACGCCCTCCGCGAGGAGGGCGACCGTATAACTGGAGTGTCGGTGTGTCCGACTATCTGATTTCTACCCACGCCCTCCGCGAGGAGGGCGACCTTCGGCTCCAAGACGTACCAGAGCTTTATGCTATTTCTACCCACGCCCTCCGCGAGGAGGGCGACGTCATGTCTATGCCGTCTTGTGTGGAGATCGGAAATTTCTACCCACGCCCTCCGCGAGGAGGGCGACAGATGGACAAGGAAAGAGGGTTCGAATGACAAAAATTTCTACCCACGCCCTCCGCGAGGAGGGCGACACTACGCAAATCCGGGCAATACGTCCATCTTCCGTATTTCTACCCACGCCCTCCGCGAGGAGGGCGACGATTCGTAATTATCTAACGTCTGAAACGTGCATTATTTCTACCCACGCCCTCCGCGAGGAGGGCGACAGACGTTCCAGACCCGGAGCATCATCCTCTCGGCCATTTCTACCCACGCCCTCCGCGAGGAGGGCGACTCAAAGCGGCGTACCCTGACGCATTCGTTCGGAATTTCTACCCACGCCCTCCGCGAGGAGGGCGACGCCCTGACCCCGGAGGACCCGGAGTATCAGGACATATTTCTACCCACGCCCTCCGCGAGGAGGGCGACTTGGAAATTGCAAATGTAGTTTTTGTTTCTATCATATTTCTACCCACGCCCTCCGCGAGGAGGGCGACGTACAGCAGGCTATTGATAATTCCGTTATTGCGTGATTTCTATCCACGCCCTCCGTGAGGAGGGCGACATTATCACAACGACTCCGAGTTGTCAATTTTAGATTTCTATCCACGCCCTCCGTGAGGAGGGCGACCAAAGCTCCGGAAATCCCAAACCGGCAAAAAGATATTTCTATCCACGCCCTCCGTGAGGAGGGCGACCCCCCCAACGAGCCGAAAAGCTAGGCCACACCAACAATTTCTATCCACGCCCTCCGTGAGGAGGGCGACGTGATGGCTGCTGCAGCCCGCTGTTGTGCGTTGGTATTTCTATCCACGCCCTCCGTGAGGAGGGCGACTCGAAGAATATTTGGGACTTTTGGAGAACAAATATTTCTATCCACGCCCTCCGTGAGGAGGGCGACCTTTCGGAGTGCCTCTTGTCGGGCTACGTCATCCATTTCTATCCACGCCCTCCGTGAGGAGGGCGACCCCGCCACATCGGCATCGCCTTGCAGCTCCAAGAAATTTCTATCCACGCCCTCCGTGAGGAGGGCGACCGCTTGCTCTTGGGCCTGCATCGTTGATGCAGCCAATTTCTATCCACGCCCTCCGTGAGGAGGGCGACAGCGACCCCGCCCCACTGCCCCGCCGGGCAAATCATTTCTATCCACGCCCTCCGTGAGGAGGGCGACCTCCGGCCGCACCCCTGCTGACCGCGCAGCGGAATTTCTATCCACGCCCTCCGTGAGGAGGGCGACGCCTGCTGCCAGATGGGTTCAAGGTGGCTTTTCACATTTCTATCCACGCCCTCCGTGAGGAGGGCGACCTCGGGGGACAGCTTGCTCTTGTCGATTTCCATGTCATTTCTATCCACGCCCTCCGCAAGGAGGGCGACATAACATGTTCACCGCCAAGCTGGAAAGCCGTGTATTTCTATCCACGCCCTCCGCAAGGAGGGCGACCCAAAATTGTTGTTCAGGACAATATCCGAAATCACATTTCTATCCACGCCCTCCGCAAGGAGGGCGACGTGGGGCTTCTACGCTCTGCTGTACACCGGTCTCATTTCTATCCACGCCCTCCGCAAGGAGGGCGACGATGATATAGCCGTGTTCTGTGAACGACTTCGTATTTCTATCCACGCCCTCCGCAAGGAGGGCGACGACGTGTACGGCAAGCTGACGAATCAGTGCATTATTTCTATCCACGCCCTCCGCAAGGAGGGCGACTGCCAATGGTAAGTTATCTGACGTATGAGCGATATATTTCTATCCACGCCCTCCGCAAGGAGGGCGACAAGGCCCGCTCTTATGCCGTCATGACCTACGGCATTTCTATCCACGCCCTCCGCAAGGAGGGCGACCGGCCGCGCAGGGCGATTTTAAGCGGGCACTGAACATTTCTATCCACGCCCTCCGCAAGGAGGGCGACCGACGGTTTCGTCGGTGCTGCGGTGCGCTTGGAGTATTTCTATCCACGCCCTCCGCAAGGAGGGCGACAGCAAAAACGGAGAAAAACATCTCCGCTTTTGTTTCATTATAAAACGATCTGCACAGATTTGGAAGAGCTTGTCCAAAAACATCCGAAAAAACAGCTGCGATCTGCACAGAACGGCTTGAAAACATGGTGCGAAGGAGACGGAAAAGGGGTGAGTGCTTTCCATTCGCACCGAGGGAGAGGGCTAGAAAATCAGCACGTCTCCGGATTCAAACAGGGGATGCACCCCGATGTGCTCGACCTTGGTCTTATAGTTGTTGCCCAGTTGATAAAACCGCAGACTGTCCAGATCGGGGTCGATGAGGGCGGAAAGCTCGGACTTCAGAACAGCAAACTGCGCGGCGTCCAGCAGGCACTCGAAGACAGAATTCTGCACCCGCTGCCCGTGGTCCACGCACTTTTTGGCGACTTTGCGCAGGCGTTTGCGCCCAGCAGCGGTCTCGGTGTTGACATCATAGGTGATCAGGACCAGCATAGACGAACCTCACTTCCAGAAGAATGGCGGATACAGTTCCAGATCACCGCGCAGAGTCCGCGCCAGAAGGAGCGCCTGCACGTAAGGCACCAGTCCCCAGGGCAGTTTCTCTTTCAGGAAGGGATGGGTGATCTGCTCCTGCTTTTTGGTCTGCCAGGCTTTGAGAAACGCGCGGCGGCCATCGTCGGTCAGGAGGACAGCACCATTCTCCTGTTTCTGGAAGTGCTTCGCTGTCAGCAGTTTCTGGTTGATGCAGGACAGCACGAACCGGTCTGCGGAAACGGCGCGAAGCTCTTCCATAAGGTCCAGCGCCAGACTGCGGCGTCCGGGACGGGCGCGGTGCAGGAAGCCGACATACGGGTCCAGCCCGACGCTGCTCAGTGCGGAAGCGCAGTCGCGGGCCAGCAGAGAATAGGCAAAGGAGAGCAGCGCGTTCACATTGTCCAGCGGTGGCCGACGGTTTCGGGACACGAACGGAAACGCTTCATGCTGCTGTAAAATGAGGGAGTCGAAGCAGTCAAAGTAGCGCTGCGCTGCTTCCCCTTCCAGACCGCGCAGCTGGTCGAGATCGTCGCACTGCTCAATGAGCGGGAGCGCCGCCGCAAGCTGGGCACTCGTGCGTTTGAGTTCCTCTATGGGTACGCGCTGCGGGTGGTCGCGGGTGGCGCGTTCCAGTACCCAGCGGGCGTTGTAAACTTTGCCAAGGATGAAGTACCGCGCATAGCGGCAGCTCAGCGCTTCGCTGTCGGAGATGCGGTACTGGGTCTGCCGCAGCAGGACATTGCCGCGCTCTTCGCCGACGGTGCGGGCCAAAAACTGGCCGTAGGGGCTGAAAAAGCAGAGGTCGATGCCCTTGGCCGCGCATTTGCCCATGAGTGCCGGGCTGGCACCGGAGCGGCTGAAGCAGACGATCCCTTCCAGCGTGTGGAGCGGGACCCGCCCGATCTCGGTCTTCTGGCGGCTGACCACGACATTTTCGTCGTCGAGCGAAAGATAGGCGTCTTCCGAAGTGACGTAAAGCTGGGTCAAAAGCTGTCTCATGGCGTGTCCTCCGCTTGCACTTCGTCCAGATAGGCTTTCAGGTAGGCCCTGGGGTCGGCGCGTTTGTACAGTGCGGGCAGGCAAAGCTCTTTGAGGGAGCAGGCGTTGCAGAAGGTTCCCGGCTTGACTTTTGGAGTGTAGCCGCGGGCGAAATACTGGTTCATCTCGTCGGCCATGGCCTGCGTTTTTTGGCGCAGCGCGTCCGTCAGCGGGACGAGTTCCCGCCGCCGCGTCTCCTCGTAGAAGAGCGCGGCCTGCGGGATATCACAGGCCAGCATCTCTTCCAGAGCCATGGCCTGCGCACAGAGCTGCAGCCGGTCGGCGTCGTTCTCCTTGGCGCGGCCATGTTTGTACTCCACCGGCATGGGCCGCCAGCGGCCTTCGGTGTGCTGCAGCGGGATGCCCTCCGGGTCTGCCCGGAATTCCACAACGTCGCAGTCTCCGCTGAGCCGCAGCCGGTGGCTGACGACCTTCATCCCCCGCGTGATGAGCAGATCGCCCCGCCGTTCGGTCTGCGCGGTGTCATGGCAGCGGGTATGTTCCAGCCTCCCCTCTGCAGTGCGAAGGTTCTCAGACCATTGCTGTTCGAGGTAGGCCAACGCCCATTGTCTTCTACAAAAGGCAAAGTGTTGAATACCGGACATTTGCAGATATTCGTCAGTGTTCATCATACACTTCCGGCGTCAGACCGTCCAATTTGTCGCAGGTGATCTCGTAATCCTCTGCGCTGTGAGGTGTCTCGCAGGTTGACTTCACATGCAGGCAGCGGTGGACCTTGGCGGAGGAATACTGTCCGCTCTTGCAGTTGTGCTCCCACCAGTACAGGCGGATCACCTCCATGCTGCCGTCCGGCCGGGCAGAAGACGTGTCGTTCTCAAATAATGTGAGGAGAGCCTGCTTGATCAGGTCGGCATCTTCCTGCGTGAAGCCGGTCTTTTCGGCAAGCTGGCAGTTGATGCTGCCAAAGGTAGTATAGACGCCGAAGTCCACACGGTGCTTCATGCCCATGGTATCGCTGGATTTTTTTGCACCGGATACGCCGTTGACGCTTTTGGTGATCTGCAGGCTGCTGATCTCGACGGGGTCAACGCTGAACGCCGGGTGGATGGATACGGGCCCACGCACACCGATCGAGACACCGTCGGCCTCGCCGCCATTCTTGAAGGCGAACACCTGGCCGAAGCTGCGCACATCCAGCCAGGTCTGGCAGGCGACTTTTGCGTAAACATCGGCGTCTTTTTCTTTTTTCAGTGCAGGAATAGAGTCAGCACGGTCTTTCAGGCTTTTGCAGCCGTCGATGCAGCGGTCATTGGACTGCACAAAAACCGGAGCGCCGAGGTCCATCATGCGGTTGCGGATCTTTCGTTTCAGGCAGACATCCGAGATCTCGCCGTAGCCTTCGTAGGTCTCACGGGGGCGGTTGCCATTGAGCGGGTCCCCATTGGGGTTTGCGTGGCGGACGGAAAGAACAAGGGCAAAGTCGATCTTATGGTTCAAAGTACTCATAATAGTAGATCCTCCTGTTATTTATTCTTCACTCGGATTGGAATTCTTTTTCGATTCTTCGTTTTCACGGCGGAAGGCCATCAGCTGGCTGGAATAGCCAAGGAGATAAAGTTCGCTCAAGGGTTTGTTGGTGAAGTTTTCTTCACCGAGCTGATCGATCAGATCCAGCATGAGCTGATAACGGCGTCGGCTGCCGTTTTTGGACTGGATGCGGCTCAGATAGGGCGTGAGCTTGTTTTGCAGCAGAACGGTCGTTTTGGCGGGTCGCTGTACGAACATGACCTGTGCCCGTTCGGCATTCGTTGTACGTTTTTCATCGGTGGTCAGGTTTTGTGCATAGCGTTCGACCTGCTCTGCGCAGGCGAGGATGCGGCCGAACAGATAGCTGCGGTCGCGGCAGGTTTCATCCAATGCCATAGAATAAGATTCTCCTTTCGATCGGTTGTAATAACCGCAGATCAGCGCACAGGCGATGCTGCGGGTCTTACGGGCTTCCCAGGGCTCCAGCGTGACGCCTGCCGTAGCACGGCGTACAGCGCTTCGCACAAGGTCATAAGGCAGCGGCCTTCGTTCTACCAGACAGGGAACAAGGCGCTCCAAAGTCTGTTGCTTGAGTTTCTGATCGACCTTTTCTCCGTAAGCAGCTTTCGCGATGTCCTCCGGAGCGGGTGCTCCGACAAACGAAAAATGTTCCAGCTTGGGTTTCGTTCCGGGCTGTGCCGGTGCGGGGCGGGAACGGTATTCCAAAAGCCACACAAAGGTCTTGTGCCAGTCAACGATGTTTTCCAGCAGCCGGGAGCCGCTGAGTTCCTGATAATACCGGACTGAAAGGCGGCCTTTGGCACCAGAAGGAGAGTCCAGGATCAGAACGGAAAGCTGGGAGGTGTCGGTCAGCTTCAAGCGGTATCCATGGATCGCCCGATTGAACTGCCGCGCAATGGTCTCGGCGGTGGAAGCTTCCTGTGAGGGCATCAAAGCAAATTCTGGAATCTCCATGTCATCGAGATCATCAGCAGGGGCATTCTGCGCAAGATCATAGGTATCATCGCAAAGCGAGGGAACCGGTTCATCCTGTGTGCCCCAGACCAGGATGGATTCATCACCAAGATTTGTGCCCTGACGGCTGATGAGCCAGCGCAGTGCACTGTGGGCTTCTTGCGTGGTGCGATAGCCGATAGAAAGCGCCTGTCGTGGGTTAAAGAAACGCCCGCGAAAGGTGAAATTCGTTTCGTCGTTGCTGGAAATCAATTTTGCACCATCTCCGGCATTGCGGATCTTTTGTGGGCTGAGCATGGAAATCGCGGTTTTCTCACCAAGAACAGTGCAGTAGTCCTGATCGGTCAACTGTGATTCATAAAAATGCAGGAAACTGTCCCAGAGTTCGGGTGTGCAGGACAAATCAATGTTGTTGACACGAAAACGGATGAACGATTCAGTCTGGTCTCCAGAAGGAATGGCGCGAACGATTTGGGGCGAAGCATCTTTTTCACCTGTATATTTTGCGGGAAGTCTGCCAGTTTCATCTGTGAACAGGATGCCTTTTGCAAGAAGATCGGGAATCAGGCAGCCTTTTTCGAGGTAGTGGAGTACAGCGCAGACCAATGGGTGGGAAAATGGGGAAGAACACCAGCTGAGAAGCTGTTCGTGATATTTCTCCCAGCCGGGCTCCTTTCGCCCACCGTAATCGGAATAATTGGAAGCGATGTATTGAAGTTTGTCGGCAAGTGGGTGAGGTACAATGCCGGAAGTTCGTGCGGATGAGCGTTCAGTGCAGGGGATAATCGTGGTTTGTTCATCCTTACGCAGGACAAAAGCGTTCAGAAAATTGCCGTCGAGGTCGAGCTCTACCTGAATCTGTGCCTGCTGGGTGGTGTGACCGACGGGCAGGAGGGTGGCACGATTGGGTTCCTGCCTGCCGATGAGGTCAGGTTCTGCCCGGCGGATGTGCTCATAGGTCTGATAACAGCGTTCCAGCCAGCTCATTCGGAGAACACCTCCTGATAAAGATCATCGCAGCCTTGGAGCGTTTCATTCAGGATGAAATGCTTGGCCGACTGCTTCCGGATATCGCGGACGACGGGGCACTCTTCCGGGCGGCAGAAGTGGATGATGCCGTTTTCCATCACCGGATACCAGAAACGCTCCTGCATGGTGCCAGTGGTGGTCTCGTCTGCGTAGGTCAGACCATGCAGCATCAGGCCAAGCGGAACAGAGGGAGTGTTGTCGTAAGCACCGGGGCCCTCGCCAAAGGTGCAGGGTTCTACGTAACCCTGACATTCCCGTGTACCGAGGAAGATGTCCCGCCGCCCGCCGCGTTCCAGCATTCGCTTGGCGATGGCGTAGTGCTTGTTTTCGTTCCGGTCCTGCGCAAGGTCCGGGCGGTGCTCGTTCCACTCAAAGTGGGCGCGCACCTGATATGCAACATCAGACAGATACGTATAGATGGAAAGGTCGTTTTTGCCATTGCTGTAGTTGATGGGACGGATGCCCTTGGATTGCGTTTCGATCCGATTCAGGATGCGGACATCGGTAGAGACCCAAATAAATGTGGGCTTCCAATATACGCTTTCCAGAATGCCTTTGAGCGCTTGGTACGTCGGGACGGGGTAACTGCACTTCTCGCCGCCCACACGGGTGATGGGGTCGCTGAAAAGTGCATAGCGTCCGGATACAAGCAGAGTGATGGTGTTGGGATATTGCAAAGAAATTCCTCCTTTTTATCAGAAGATCAGAACCTCCGGTGCAGAGGGCTCGGTCTGGATGCCCTTGATGGAGTCATAACAATTGGACTGCAAAAGATAGACGGCTCCTTTTGCTCCGGGTAGGATCGCATGGGCTTGGTCAAGGCGTCGGAACTCGCTGCTATTGAGCTCTACGGTATAATGCTGTGCCTCACGGAACAGTTCTGGACTCGGATGTTCGGTGGACAAAAATAATGAAACGAGTTTCTGCCCCTGTTCCTGGTACGGCACAATGACGGAGATCGTGTCACTTTCCAGTGCATGAAATTGCGATTCGGCTGTATCAAATGCTTGAAAAAGCATGACAGGGGAAAGCGGCGGTGCCGAACGGTGGGTTTCCCGATATGCTTTGACACCGGATTTGTTGTCGCTCAGAAGGTCGAGGAGCGTCTGTCCGTCCTGCCCGGTCGGGGCAAGCATCTGGTTCTTCTGACGACCTTCTGAATAATAGGCATCGTAGTAGGCCTGAATGGAGGCCGGAGAGAGCAGGTCTGTATGAGCAGGCAGGCTGGAAAGCAGACGTTCTGTGGAACGACGCCCCTCATCCAGATCCGGCAGGGAGTCCAGATGTTCTTCGTTCTGTGCGCAGGGGAGCAGATAGACCGGGCGGCAGGACGTTTTACCGTGACGATTGCAGCGTCCGGCGGCCTGTGCGACGCTGGGCAGGCCGGCCATGCCGCGAATGACGCAGTCAAAGCTCAGATCTACACCTGCTTCAATGAGCTGAGTGCTGACACAGATCAGCTTTTGTGCCGGGTGTGGTGGATCCAGATGGGCTTTGATGGCGTCGATCACATCCATGCGGTGCTGCGGGCAAAGATGTGTAGTAAGGCAGAAAAGCTGAACATCCGAACCCAGAAGCGGTTTTAGATGATCGAATACGGCTTCGACCATCCGGCGGGTGTTGAGGATCACGAGCAGAGAATCATTGGTTTGGAGCTTGTCCAAGGCAAAATCGGCCAGTGATTCAGCAGAAAAACCGGAATGGTCGAGAATGGGGACGATTTCGGTTCGCTTGAACTGCTCAAAGCGTTTTGCATAATCTGGAACGATGTCCTTGGGAGTAGAAAACAAAAGTGGATAAGCAAGTTGCTCCAGAGGAGGCTGCGTGGCGGTGCAGAGGACGATCGTGCAGCCCATCGCCTGCGAAAGCAGGTTGAGTGCAATATTGAATAAGTAGGTGTGCTGCAAGGGAAGCGACTGGATCTCATCAAAAAGCAAGACAGCGTTGGCCAGTGAGGGCATTCTGCGGGCATTGCGGCGAGGCGCAGCGAACAGGGTGTTGAGAAATTGAACCATGGTCGTTGCAACGAGGGGCACACCCTGCCAATTCTGCGTTTGTGCCAGAATGGATTCCTGCAGAGTCTCGTCCTGGATGGCGTCCGCGTGATGTTCCAGAACAAGAGCGGAATTGCCGAGCGCCTTCCGGAAATGCCTGGTGTTCTGCCCGATGATCGAGCGATAGGGTGCAAAATAGAAGATCCGGCTGGCATGGGTGTGCTCTGCTGCGTGAATACAGAAACGGAGGCCGGAGTAAGTCTTGCCGCCTCCGGTGGGAACATAGAGCCGGTAAATGCCGGGAGCAGCGTTCTGTCCGGCAGAACGACACTGGTCGGAGATTTCCTGCCGCAGAAAGTCAATCGTGCGGGTTTGCTTCAGGTCCGCAAGAAAATGCTCCACGGTGTTCGCCAGTGCGGGCCAGTCGGTTGCCTCAGCGGATGGCAAGGGCGTGTTTTCCTCAAAATGGGCGGTGTCGGTCCAATCGGCATCGACCAATGCACCAAATAGATAGCGCTGAACAAGACCGAGCATCATCCGAAACGAAACGCTGTTGGAGTTGTTGTTGCTGAGTTGTTTCCAGAAAGAGGCCATCTCCTTGGCGGCAAGGGCCATTTCATGCTCAATCTCCTCCTGTGGGATGCACTCGGTGAAAAATGTTTCACAGCTTTGGGCATAAAATGGGTCTGCTTTCTCGGAATACATTCGTTCCAGCCAGGGTTCACTGCCGTTTTCCGGGTCAAAAATATCACAGCGCGTTCCGTGATGGCAGCCGATGGCGATGGCGGCAAACTGTGCAGCCAGACGGTAACTTTTCCGCGTTTCGTTTTTTCCAAAGGCTTCCCAGACCCACCGCATCCCGGCACTGGAATGATTGAGCTTTCCGACGATCGGGGCTCCATAAAGATAGTCTTGAACCTCGTGAGCAGCTTTTCCGAGATCGTGCAGAAGTCCGGTCAGGCGGCCAAGATGTTCCATGCCAATCTGCTGACAGGCAGCACCGCAGCGTTCACCGACGTTGCGACTGTGTGTTTCCAGAAGCTGGGTGCGTGTTCTGTCGGGTGTCTGATGGGCAATGAGAGGACGTTTCATCCGACATTCCTCCTTTGGGTGATTTTACCATAATGATAGGACGTGGTGCGAACGGTGTCAATCCAATACAAACAACAGAAAAGGATTTTAGCAAAGTGCCTAATTTTACGAAGAAAAAACCGTCTGATTGACGATGTGGGAGGGAAATCTTGTTGCCTGCATTCATAATATGTTTCATGATGTCCCATAAATCGTACTTCCACGCTCCCTTCTCAAAAAATCTTGCCTTTTCCCCAAAAAAGGCTTACAATAGCCTCGGCAAACCGAAAAGAAAAGGAAACAATTTCGGAGGACAGAACAATGGCTTGTACTACAATTTTAGTCGGCAAAAACGCATCATACGATGGCTCCACCATGGTCGCCCGCAACGACGATTCGGGTTCGGGGCATTTCACGGCCAAAAAGTTCGTGGTCGTGCAGCCGGAGGAGCACCCGGCCGTCTATCGGTCGGTGATCTCCCATGTGGAGGTGCCGCTGCCCGGCCATGCGCTGCGGATGACGGCCATGCCCAACGCAGTGGAAGGCGAGGGCATCTGGGCGGCAGCGGGCGTCAATGCGGCCCATGTGGGCATGACGGCCACCGAGACCATCACGTCCAACCCGCGCGTTTTGGGTGCAGACCCGTTGGTGGTGTATCAGCCCGCCAAAGGGGAACGGCCGGAAGTGCCCGGCGGCATTGGCGAGGAGGACATCGTCTGCCTCGTGCTGCCCTATATCCGCTCGGCCCGCGAGGGCGTGGTGCGCCTGGGCGAGCTGCTCCGGACGTACGGCACCTATGAGATGAACGGCATCGCGTTTCAGGATGTGAACGAGATCTGGTGGCTGGAGACCATCGGCGGCCACCACTGGATGGCCCGCCGTGTGCCGGACGACAGCTATGTCGTGATGCCCAACCAGCTCGGCATCGACAGCTTCGACTTTGCCGACGCCTGCGGCGCACAGGAAAACTACATGTGCTCGGATGACCTGAAGGCCTTTGTGGACAAGCACCACCTCGACCTCTCGCTGGACGGCAGCTTCAACCCACGCGATGCCTTCGGCAGCCACGACGACGCCGATCATGTGTATAACACACCGCGCGCCTGGTTCATGCTGCGGCATCTGAACCCCAACACCTGGGTCTGGGAAGGCCCCGATGCAGACTATACCCCGCATTCGGACGACCTGCCCTGGTGCATGGTCCCAGAGCGGAAGATCACACCGGAAGACGTGAAATACCTGCTGTCTTCGCACTATCAGGGCACTCCATATGACCCGTATGCCGCCTATGGCGACCCGAAGAGCAAGGGCGCCTACCGTACGATCGGCATCAACCGCAACAGCTTCATGGCGCTGACCCAGATGCGCCCGGATCTGCCGGAGGAGTTCCGCACGGTGGAGTGGATCGCCTATGCGTCCAATGCCTTCAACACGATGGTGCCGTTCTATGCCAATGTGGACACCACCCCGGCCTACCTCGCCTGCACCACCGGCGAAGTCTCCACCGAGAGCTTTTACTGGGTCAGCCGGATGATCGCCGCCATGGCCGATGCCGCTTACGGCAAGTCCATCTTCCATGTCGAGCGCTACGAGGAGGGCGTCCTCTCCGCTACACGCGCTCTGTTGAACGCCTACGACGAAAAACAGGCCCAGGAGGCCGACCCGGCCCGCCGTGCCGCCCTGCGCACGGAGGCCAACGAGGCCATCGCCAGAGAGCTGAAGGCCCGCGCCGCCGATACGCTGAACAAGGTCCTCTTTGAACTGAGCTGCAATATGAAGAATGCCTTCTCCCGCTCGGATGCCTGAGCAGACAAATGAAATAAGAAAATAAAAAGGGAGCGCCCCCGCACAGAAACTGTTTTGTGCGGGGGCGCTCCTCGTTGTGCCGGGAACAGCATTTCATATGAAACTCCAATGCAGAAAACGCAGAATGACGGATATAAATCATAAAGAAAATGATTTTTTGTATGCGTTTCATATTTTCGGGGGGGGGGTAGGAAAAAATGAAAAAACATGGAGGAAAACATTGACAAATAGCTAAAAAAGGTGATATTCTATAAATGAGGCTTTATACCTCGGATGTCATTGTGCCCTGAGGAGGGGAAAAACTTTTTGAAACGATATGACCAGGCAGGAAAAGCAAAGTGGCTGATCCTGGTCATTGCGGCAGGTATCCTTCTGCTGGGTGTGATCCTGTATGCAGGGGGACGCTGGCTGGAGACCAGGAGCGTTGAAGAAGTACGCGGGGATCTGACCCAGACGGAAGCGGTGGAAACGCAGGAATACAACGGCGTCACCTACCAGCGCCGGGAGGGGCTGACCTCCATCCTCGTGATGGGCGTGGACCATGACAGTGCTGTGGAGAGCGAGGGCGCTTACCAGGGCGGCCAGGGAGATTTCCAGCGGCTGATCGTCATCGATCCGGAACGTCAGGTCATCCGTCAGTTGAAGATCGACCGGGATACCATGACAGAATGCACTGTGCTGGGCTACCTTGGCAGCCCCATCGGCACCAAAGAAATGCAGATCAGCCTTGCGCATGGCTTCGGCGATGGCAAGGAGGAAAGCTGCGAGTATGCCCGTGAGGCAGTAGAAGGTCTTCTGCTGGGAGAATCCATTGATTTTTACGTGGCCATGAACATGGATGGCATCTCGGAGCTGAACGATCTGGCAGGCGGTGTCACTGTGACATTGGAGGATGATTTCTCCTCCATAGACCCTGCAATGACCAAGGGCACGACCCTGACGCTGCATGGAGATCAGGCAGAGACCTTTGTCCGCAGCCGGATGACGGTCGGAGATGGGACCAATGCCAGCCGCATGGAACGTCAGGAGGCGTTCCGTGGTCGCGACCAAGAAGACTGCAAAGGTCTGAGTTTGAGAAAGTACCTTTTGTAGGTTTACAGAAGGCAGTGGCATTTGCTGCCACTGCTTTCTTTCTGCTTCAGAATAAATCAAAGGGAGAACAAAACTATGTCAGAATACCAAATGCCACCCCCCAATAAGGTGAATTCGCCCCAGCCCGGCAATGGAGACGAGGAGACCATTGACCTCCTGGAGCTGCTTTATGCGCTGCTGGGAAAGTGGCGGGAGATCGCAGCAGCAACCGTGGCCTGCGCCCTGATCGCAGCCATTGGGGTGCTGTTTTTTGTGACGCCCAAGTATCAGGCGTCGTCCACCATTTACGCCATCAGCCAGAAAGACTCGGACATCAACATGTCCGATCTCCGGATCGGCACGGCCCTGACCGATGACTATATCCAGGTCTTTCATATGTGGGAGGTGCAGGATAAGGTGATCTCCAACCTGGACCTGCCCTATACCTACAGCCAGCTGGATAAGATGCTCTCTGTGACCAATGCCTCCAACACCCGGATGGTGGAGATCACCGTGACGTCGGAGTCTGCGCAGGAAGCAGCAGACATCGCCAATGAGTATGTTACCGTGGTGCAGGACTACATTGCCAAAAAGATGGCAACGGACAAGATCTCTATCATGTCCACAGCACTGGTTCCTACGGAGCCGGTCAGCCCGAACAAGACCAAAAGCATCCTGCTGGGAGCATTGCTGGGCTTTGTGGTCAGTGCGGGTGTCATTGTTGTGATCACATTGCTGGACGATACCTACAAGACGACGGAGGACATCAAGAAATACACCGGCCTGGTGACGATGGCGGTGATCCCGCTGGAAAAGGGCGATGAGCCAAAACACCAGAGGGCAGACAAGCAGATCGGCCTGAAGCTGCCGGGAGGGAAAACGCTGTGAACAGACTTGAATTTCGAAAACTTCCCCAGTTGAGCTACCCGGTCAATGAGGCCTTCAACACCCTTTCCACCAATGTCTCCTTTTTGGGTCGGGATATCAAAAAGATCATGCTTACCAGTTCCCACGCATCCGAGGGCAAGAGCTTTACCAGCATTACGCTGTGCCGGAAGCTGGCAGAGCGAGGCAAGCGGGTGGTCCTGGTGGATACGGACCTGCGGCGGAGCATGATCACCACTGTTTATGGGGTGCAGTTTGCGCCGGGTTCCAAAAAGCAGGGCCTGTCTCACTATCTGGCCGGCATTGCCGAAAAGGAGGAAGTCCTGTTCCACACCAACGTTCCGGGCATGGACTTTATCCCTATGGGCCACGAACTGCTGAATCCCATCCCGCTGCTGAGCTCTGAGCGGTTTCAGAACCTGCTGGATGGACTGGCAGAGGAGTACGATTACGTGATTGTAGATGCGGCTCCGGTGGGCGTGGTCATTGATGCTGCGGAGATCGCCAAGGTCTGCGATGGTATTCTGCTGGTGGTGAGCTACAATCAGGTCCACCGGCAGGAGCTGATCGACGCCAAAAACCAGTTGGAACAAACGGGCTGCCCCATCCTCGGCACCATCCTCAATCAGGTGGAGTACGAGGGCTTTGCCAACAAGAAGTATTATTACAAATCGCATTATTCCAGTTATTACAAAGCCTACGAAAAAGAGGCAGAAGAAAAGAAGAGCTGAGCCCATGACAGAACAGTTTTTGGATCTGCATACGCATGTGGTCTATGGAGTGGACGATGGTGCCCGCACGGAAGAACAGATGCGGGCAATGCTGGACGCAGCTGCCGCCAACGGCATCACCACATTGGTGGCCACCACTCATGCAACACCGGGCCTGGAGGAGTTTCCACAGGAGCGCTACCAGCGCCACCTGGATGCAGCGCAGGCCTATTGTCAACAGCAGGGGTATGGATTGCGGCTGTACCCCGGTGCGGAGCTGCTGTACAACCCCATGCTGCGGGATGCGGCCAGAGAAAACGGCCTGCCCACGCTGGCCGGTACGGATTGGGTGCTGATGGAGTTTTTACCGCAGACTTCCGCCAAAGAGCTGGAAAACGGGCTGGAAGAAGTGGCTGTGTGCGGCTACTCCATTCTGATGGCCCATGTGGAGCGTTACCGCTGCCTGGAATCGCGGGGCCTGCTGGAAAAGCTGAAGGCCCGGTATCCTGTGGCCTGCCAGATGAACGGTTCCACGGTGCTGGAGCCGGGCAGCTTTTGGAAGCGGCGGCGGGTGGAACGCTGGCTGAGCAGCGGTGTCATTGATGTGGTAGCATCGGATGCACATAACACTACGTCCCGGCCGGTCAATCTGCGGGAAGCCTATCAAAAGCTGAAACTCACCTTCGGCGAGGAAACAGCGGACCGTTTGACCGGGCGCAGCGGCCTATGGAAGGAATTCCGGGACGCCTTAGCACAACAAAAAACGACTTGACGATCCAGCAAAGTGCTGGGGACCGCTTCCTTCTGCAAAATGCGTAGCATGTTGGGAGCGGGTGTGCAAGACGCAGAAAAAGCAAAACAGCGGCAGTTTTCCAAATTGGAAAGCGGCCGCTTTTTTGTGCAGATTTAAAGGCCTGTACAGGCTGACTAGTTTTTTGAAATCAATCTTGTTAGAATTTGCTAAAATTCTTTGAACTTATTTGTTTGCACAAAAAAACTCTAGATGCAAAATTGTTGCATCTAGAGCAAAAATAAAAATCACACCCCCGATGCGCCGTAGTTTGCAAGCACACGGGCGGAGGGGTCGTTGACGTTGCAGCCGGGCCATGCCTTGTTGGGCATCCAGAAATCGACGATGGTGCGGCTCTGGTCGTGGTAGTATTTCTCGAAGATCTCGCGGTAGAACAGGCTCTCCTTGGTGAACGGCATGCAGTGGGCCGAATAGTTTGCCCGGCGGAGCTGGAACTCCTCGTCGGTGTAAAGGCTCTCGGTATACTCCTTGATGTCGTCTACCATGCTGTGGCCCACGGCGTCGGAGAAGGCGGCCTTTTCACGCCACAGGATCTCCGGCGGCAGCCAGTCGCCCTCGAAGGCTTTGCGCAGCAGATACTTGCCCTTGCCGTAGCTGTTCAGCTTCTTTTCGGGGTCAATGGCCATCACGTAGCGGACGAAGTCCAGATCGCCGAAGGGCACACGGGCCTCGATGCTGTTGGAGGAGATGCAGCGGTCGGCGCGGAGGACATCGTACATATAAAGCTCGCGGATGCGCTTCTGGCTCTCCTGCTGGAAGGCGTCGGCGGTGGGGGCATAGTCGGTGTACTTGTAGCCGAACAGCTCATCGGAGATCTCGCCCGTCAGAAGGACGCGGACATCGGTCTGCTCGTGGATGGCCTTGCACAGCAGATACATGCCCATGCTGGCGCGGATGGTGGTGATATCCCAGGTGCCCAGCAGGCGGATGACTTCTTCCAGGCTCTGGAGGACCATCTCCCGGTTGATGATGACCTCGTGATGCTCGCTGCCCAGATAGTCGGCGGTCTGGCGGGCATACTTCAGGTCGATGGCGTCGGTGTCCATGCCGATGGCAAAGGTGCGGATGGGCTTGCCCAGCTTTTTGGCTGCGATGGAGCAGACCAGCGAGGAGTCCAGACCGCCCGAAAGCAGGAAGCCGACCGGTGCGTCGGCGTCCAGACGCTTTTCCACACCGGCAATGAGCTTTTCGCGGATGTTGGTCAAGGTGGTCTCCATGTCGTCTTCCATGGGGGCGGGCACGTCGGCGATGTCCTCATAGCGGACGAAGCGGCCGTCGCAGTAGTAGCTGCCAATGGGGAAGGGCCGGATGTCGTCGCACCAGCCGATGAGGTTCTGCATCTCGGACGCGAAGGCGATCTGGTGGCTGGACTTGGAGTAGCCGTAGAACAGCGGGCGGATGCCGATGGGGTCGCGGGCCGCGATGAGGCGGTCCTTGCGGGAATCGTAGAGGATGAGGGCGAACTCGGCGTCCAGATGGCGGAACATGTCGAGGCCGTACTCATAATAAAGCGGCAGCAGGATCTCGCAGTCGCAGTCGGACTGGAACTTGTAGCCCCGGCGCTTCAAAATCTCTTTTTCAAAGCGGAAGCCGTACAGCTCGCCGTTGCAGACCACACAGTCGGCTCCGCGGTAGAACGGCTGCATCCCTTCGGGCGTCAGGCCCATGATGGCCAGCCGGCCAAAGCCCATCAGGCCGAACGGCCCTTCCACGACCCGCTGGTCGTCCGGGCCGCGCATCACGGTGCGCAGCAGATAATCCTTGAACTTGGCGGCACTCAGATCGTGCCCGGTGTAACCCATTACACAACACATATTTCTTACCCCTCTCAAGTGACCTCTCCGTCATTGCTTGGCAATGCCGCCTCTCCGGATCGGAGCGGTCTCAAATAAAAAATACGGCAGCTTTCATCCCATTTTGCTAGGACGAATGCTGCCGTATCCGTGGTGCCACCTAAATTACCGACACGCTGGGCATGTCAGTCACTTTTGTGCGCTCTCCCCGTTGAAAGCACTGCCGCGATAACGAGCGGCGCACGTCTGCCCTTACTTGCCGCCTTGCGCGGGTTCAGGGGGAAGCTCACGGGGGTTTGTTCGGGTCCGGCTCTCTGCGCGGCTCACACCTGCCCGCGCTCTCTGAAAAAGAGCGGTTGGACCTTACTTTTCCCGGTCAACGCTTTTCTTGCCTGAATTGTATCACGGCTTTTTGTCCGTGTCAACAGCCGAATTTGAATTTTCTGCGGTTTGTTCAGCCTGCTCATTTTGCTGCGCACAGCGGCGGCAAAGTCCGTACAAAACGCTTCCCTCGCACTGGAGCGTAAAGCCGTGTTCGGCCATCAGATGGGCGCGCACCTCGTCCATGAAGTGGCAGTCCAGGTGGTAGATTCGCCCGCACTGCACACATTTGAGGTGCAGATGCTCCCGGCAGTGCCGCCCTTCGTCCACATACTGGAACACAGCTTTTTCACCCTTGTCGGCGACGTATTTCATGATGCGCTGTTCGCCCGCCAGCTTGTCGAGATAGCGGTAGACGGTGGTGGGGTTGGGGCTGGCGCCCTCGGCCTCCAGATGTTCCAGAATATTCGACGCACTGACCGCATGCTGCCGGTTGTTGATGAGATAATCCAGGATGAGCTGCCGGGTTTTGGTGTTGTATCCGCCGCGACCTGCCATGATATCCGCCTTCCTTTCTGCATCAAGTGTATCACAATTTATCCTTCGATGCAAAACAAGATGGGAGAGTTGGCGACAAGCACAAAAAACTTTGTGAATAATGCAAGAAAATACGGCAGAATATCTGTGCAAAACGGAAAAGCTCCCAATCTTTTGGAAAAACTCTTGTAAAGATTGACAAGTTGTGTGATAATATTCGTATGAGATGAGTTGGATTATTTCAGGGATACAAGCTGCCTTTTGGGCGGCTTTGTGTTGTTTGAGACGAACATCGGAATGAAATGATCTGTTCGGTTAGGAGATTGGAAAGATGAAAGAGATGGAACAGCAGGCAAAGCAGAGCTTGAAGCTCCAGGCCTACCAGTACCTGAAAACAAAGATCCTGAACTGTGAGTACCGTCCCAATGAGTTTCTCAACGAGCAGAAGCTCTGTGCGGAGATGGGAAATATCAGCCGCACCCCCATGCGGGATGCGTTGGGCCGGTTGGAGCAGGAGGGCCTCATCACCATCCTGCCCAAAAAGGGCCTGATGGTCTCCGGCATCACGGAGGACGATGTGCACAGCATGTTCGAGATGCGCCTTCTGGTGGAGCCGTATGCGCTGCGCAATTACGGCAACCTGATCCCCCGGCAGGCACTGGAAGACTATAAGGAACTGATGCACCACCCGGACCGCATCGACGACTTCTGCAAGTCGGACGATGACTTCCACGAGCTGCTGATGAGCAGCCTGCCCAACAAGTACCTGCGCTCGGCCTATGACCGCATCACCGGCCTGAACACCCGGTTCCGCATCATGACCGGCAAAGTGAGCATGATCAATCAGGACCAGACCTGCGAGGAGCATCTGCACATCCTGGATGCGGCCCTGAACGACAACTGGGACACCGCCGCCGATGCGCTGCAGCACCATCTGGAGCTGGCCCGCGATAAGGCCGAAGGCGTCATCAAGGTCATCCGGTTGTGGTAAGACCTGCCCTCTCAGGCGCTCCGCGCCAGCTCTCCCAGAGGGCGAGCCACTGGCGAGCCGGTTCTGGTCGTGCTGGATGAGCAACGTTTCTTGGAATCATAGAATAGAGTGCTCCGCTGTTTCGATTTACAGCATCCGTACAAACGCTCTTTTGTCAGAGCCATTGTATCGATGCCGTTGGTCTTGACGACGGAGCACTTTTGTTTCCAATTCAAACTGCTTTCAGCATCCAGCAGAGCCTGTCCGGCCTGCCAAGGGCTCCCCCATCGGGGGAGCTGTCAAACCCACAGGGTTTGACTGAGAGGGTGCTTTTTTGCACAAAAACAGCACATTTATCCAGAAACAGTTGAATATGTATAAAAAAATCATAAAAATCATAGAATTTGACATTGCATAGTTTTTAACAATGTGGTAAAGTAAAAGGCAGAGAGACCCGGCTGAAAACGGGTACAAAGATTTGGAGGATCGTAATTATGGCTGATCGTATCGTACTGAATACCATTTCCTACCATGGCCACGGTGCCATCGAGAACATCGTTCCCGAACTGACCGCCCGCGGCTACAAGAAGGCGTTCGTCTGCTCCGACCCCGACCTCATCAAGTTCGGCGTGACCAAGAAAGTCACCGACCTGCTGGATGCGGCAAACTTTGCCTACGCTGTGTACAGCGAGATCAAGCCCAACCCCACCATCGCCAATGTGCAGGACGGCGTGGCGGCCTTCAAGGCTGCTGAGGCAGACTGCATCGTGACCATCGGCGGCGGCTCCTCCATGGATACCGCAAAGGCGATCGGCATCATCATCAACAACCCGGAGTTCGCGGATGTCCGCTCTCTGGAAGGTGTCGCGCCCACCAAGAAGCACGCCGTCTTCACCATCGCCGTGCCCACCACCGCCGGTACGGCGGCCGAAGTCACCATCAATTACGTCATCACCGATGTCGAGAAGAAGCGCAAGTTCGTCTGCGTCGATACCAACGACATCCCGGAGATCGCCGTCGTGGACCCCGATATGATGTCCTCCATGCCCAAGGGCCTGACCGCTGCCACCGGTATGGACGCTCTGACCCACGCCATTGAAGGCTACATCACCAAGGGCCACTGCACCATCTCCGATATGTTCCATCTGGAAGCCATCAAGCTCATCAGCGAGAACCTGCGCGGTGCCGTCCAGAACACCCCGGAAGGCCGTGAGGGCATGGCGCTGGGCCAGTACATCGCCGGCATGGGCTTCTCCAACGTCGGTCTGGGCATCGTCCACTCCATGGCACACGGCCTGTCCGCTCTGTATGACACCCCGCACGGTGTGGCCTGCGCCATTCTGCTGCCGGTCGGTCTGGAATACAACAAGAGCGTGGCCGGTGAGCGCTACCGTGCTGTCGGCAAGGCCATGGGCGTCCAGGGCATCGACGAGATGAATGACGCCGAGGCAGCCGATGCCACCATCGCCGCCGTCAAGCAGCTGAGTGCAGATGTGGGCATCCCCGCCAACCTGCACGGCATCCTGAAGGAAGAGGACATCCAGTTCCTGGCAGAGTCCGCTTACGCCGACGCCTGCCGCCCCGGCAACCCGCGTGACACCAGCGTGGAAGAGATCGTGGAGCTGTACAAGAGCCAGCTGTAACCCGCTTCGGTCCGGCCCGCAGTAACATCCAAAACCTGAACATGCCATCTTCGGCCGCAGCGCCGGAGGTGGCATTTTTGCAGTTCGGGCTTGTCAAGCGCCCCGAAACCGGGTACAATTAGAATATACTTTGTTTCAGGAGGACAGCAGCCGATGGAATTGAATTTCTATACCCTCAGCGTCATCTATCTGGTCTACTCGTTTTTGGGCTGGGTGGGGGAAACGGTCGTAGCCACCGCCAAAGGCCGCCGGTTCACCAACCGCGGTGTGGCATCCGGCCCGTTCTGCTTCGTCTACGGCACAGCTGGCGTTCTGCTGGCCGTGGGTCTGGCCGACCTGCGCAACAACTGGTTCGCGCTGTTCGCGGGCAGTTTTCTGATTGCGACCGTGGTCGAGTGGATCACGGCGAAGCTGCTGGAACGGGTGCACCACCGCCGCTGGTGGGATTATTCCGATAAAAAATTCAACCTGGACGGCTACGTCTGCCTGCAATATTCTGCCCTGTGGGGCGTGCTGGGCGCAGCGGCAGTCCGCTGGGGCAATGACCTGCTGCTGCGGTTCTGTGCCTGGCTGCCGCCGCTGCTGCTCCACATCGCGGTATGGGTCAGCATGACGGTCGCCGTGCTGGACCAGATCGGTGCGGTGGTGGTCGTGGGGCAGTATGTCGCCAGACACCCCCGGCTGGAACAGCTGGGGCAGGAGCTGGGCAAGGGCACCGACCGGCTGCAGCAGAAGATCGCCGCCCGCGTCGAGCGCCGCATCCAGCGGGCCTACCCCGCAACGGCCCGCCCGGAGCCGGCCACCAGCGCCGAAAAGGCGATGAGTGTATCCGACCTGGTCTGGCTGTTCGTGGTGGGGGCCTTCCTCGGCGATGTGGTGGAGACCCTGTTCTGCCGCATCACGGCCGGTGTCTGGATGAGCCGGTCGAGCCTGGTGTGGGGCCCGTTCAGCGTGGTGTGGGGGCTGGCTCTGGTGCTGGCCGCCGTCCTTCTGCGGGGCAGCGAGCACCAGAGTGAGAGCCGCATCTTCTGGTTCGGCGTCATCCTCGGCGGTGCGTATGAGTATGTGTGCAGCGCCGTCACCGAGCTGCTGTTCGGCACCGTGTTCTGGGATTACAGCGGCTTCAAGTTCAACCTCGGCGGGCGCATCAACCTGCTGTATTGCTTCTTCTGGGGCATTGCGGCGGTGACCTGGATGCGGTACGGCTACCCGCTGGTGGCAAAGTGCATGGGAAAGCTGAAATCCCGCATCCGCCCCTGGATGACGGCGGCGCTGGCTGTCTTTATGGCAGTGAACATGCTGGTGTCAGCGCTTGCGCTGGCCCGGTATGATGCCCGCACCAGCGGCGTGGAGGCGGCGAACCCCGTCGATGTGGTTCTGGATGCGCACTTTGACAATGCCCGGATGGAGCGCATCTATCCCAATGCGAAAAAAGTCTCTTCTCATGCCCGGTGAGAGACTGCACAGCAAGAAATACCGGACTGTTCGAAAAAGGAGAAAACGATGCTGATCCCTGTTTTGTTGTTCGCGATGGGCTGACCGCTGCCCGATAACATGAAAGCCCCCGCCGTTCGTCGGCGGGGGCTTTCTGTGTCGCAGGGAAAGTTACTGCTGTGCGAAGATCTTTACGTCGTCCTTGTCCATGAAGGCGGCACCGGCGAAACCGGCAGCTTCGAGCTGGCCCAGCTGTTTGCCGAGCTTCTTGCCCTGGGGCAGGATGGTGACTTCGTAGTTGTCGCGCAGGGCGGCGGCTTTGGCGAGGACGGCGGGGAAATCTGCCTCCTTGCCGTAGAGCAGGGCGATCTTCTGCTTGGCACCGGGGATCTGATACCCCTGCTCCAGCAGGATGCCGCAGACGCGCTCGAAGCCGATGGAGAAGCCGACAGCGGGCACCTTGGTGCCCAGGAACTTGCCGATCATGTTGTCGTAACGGCCGCCGCCCGCCACGGCACCGCTGAACTGCGGGCAGGTGATCTCGAACACCATGCCGGTGTAGTAGCCCTGACCGCGGACGAGGCTGGGGCAGTAGGCCACGGCGAAGCGGCCGTCGGCGATGGCGTTGGCCGTGGCGAGAACATACTTCAGATCGTCGGCGATAGTGGGGTCGGCGCAGCGGGAAGCGACGGCGTCCAGCGTGACGTCACCGGCGGCGATGAAGTCAGCCAGTGCCTGGATAGCGTTCTCCGGCAGCTGCTTTTCGGTCAGCTCGGCCTTGACGCCCTCGGCACCGATCTTGTCCATCTTGTCGAAGGTGATGCAGACGGAATCCAGCGTATCGGCGGCAAAGCCCATGCTCTCCAGCATCCCGCGCAGGATGCGGCGGTCGTTGATGTTGACCGTGAAGCCGGTGAAGCCGATGCGCAGCAGGGCGCGGGCCGTCACGTCGATGAGCTCGACCTCAGCGTTGGGGGACTCGTCGCCCAGAATGTCGATGTCGCACTGGACGAACTCGCGCAGACGGCCCTTCTGGGGGCGCTCCGCGCGGAAGACGCGGTCGGTCTGGATGACTTTGAAGGGGTGGGGGAGCTTGTCCTTGTTGGCCGCATAGAAGCGGCTCAGGGGCAGGGTCAGGTCGTAGCGCAGACCCATGTCGGACAGCTGCTTCGGGTCGCCGGAGTCCAGCGCGCTGGTCAGCTTATCGCCGCGCTTGAGCACCTTGAAGATGAGGTTCAGATTGTCGCCGCCGTCGGATTTGTCCAGATTCTCCATATCCTCCAGCATGGGGGTGGAAATGCGCTCGAAGCCGGAGGCGCGGTAGGTCTCCAGAATTTTGCCCTGAATGTAGTCGCGCAGGGCCTGCTCGGCGGGAAGAAGGTCCCGCATACCCTTTAATGCCTGTGTTTTCATGGATGATCCTCTCTCTATACCCTCTCAGTCACGCTTCGCGTGCCAGCTCCCCCAAAGGGGGAGCCATTGGCATGTCGGGCAGGTCTGCACGTTGTCGCCTTCGGCTCTTATGCGGCTGAGCCTTGTCCTCATGGGCAGCATCTGCCTGCCCTTTGCCGCAAGGCCCACGGCTTTTCGGAAGGATGGGCCTGAGCAGCCAGCAGGGCCAGAACCGGCCCGCCAGAGGCTCTCCCTTTGGGAGAGCTGGCGCGAAGCGCCTGAGAGGGTTATTCTTTTCATAGTACCTACAATTATAAAAGAATCTGCTCGTTTGTCAATCAAAAAGGGCAGACTAAGGGCAGAGGTGATGCAAAAATGCAGCAGTTTTCTGCAAAACATCCGTGGGCTATCCTGGCGGCGGGGGCCGCCATTCAGGTGTTGACAGGCCTGCCCGCCGCGTGGGGCGTATTCCAGCAGCCGGTGATGGACGAGTACGGCCTGAGCGAGCAGGGGGCCGGGTATGCGTTCGGCCTTCTGATCGCGGCGTTCGGCGTCGGGTGCGTGATCGGCGGCTTTTTGCAGGACCGGAAAGGCCCCCGGTGCGCTGCGCTCTGGGGCACGGCCCTGCTCTGCGGCGGCTTCTTTGCGGCGGCGCTGCTGCCGGGGGAGAAGGGCGGTTTTTTCTTTGGGGCATTCAGCATCCCGGCGGGGCTGGGCACGGCGTTTCTGTATCCGTCCATCCAGTCCTGCGCCCAGAAATGGTACAAGGGCCGCAAGGGGCTGGCCACCGGCGTCATTGGGGGCGCGGTGGGCCTGTCCGGCGCATTCCTCACCGTCTTCGTCCGGACGGCGCTGAAGGGCTTCGGGCCGGTGCAGGGCATCCGGGGCGCGTTCTGGGCGCTGGGGGCATTGACCCTTCCGGTCTGTCTGGCGGGCAGTCTGCTGCTCATCGACCCGCCGCCCGAAAAGCAGCGGCCGGAAGAGCAGGGCCGGGGCAGGAACGCCCCGCCGCTCGACCTGGCCCCCTTACAGATGCTGGGCACGAAGCAATACTGGCTCTGCGCGGGGGCGGTCTGCTGCTCCACCCCGGCGGTGCTGCTGTTCAGCCCCATCATCCTGAAGCTGGGCATGGAGCGGGGGCTGGATGAGCGCGCGGCGCTGTGGAGCGTGGTGCTGGGCAGCGTGGGCAGTGCGGCCGGGCGGCTGCTGATGCCCCTGCTCAGCGATAAAATTGGCCGCCGCCCGACCGATCTGCTCCTGTTCGCGGCGTCATTCGTGCTGTCCGGCGTGTTTCTGTTTGCGCAGGGGTGGGCCGTGGCGGCAGTGTATGCCAGCCTGACCTTCTGCTACTCGGCGCTGGCGGCGGTGCTGCCTGCCCTTTCCACCGACCTGTTCGGTCTGCCCCACGCGGGGGTGAACTACGGTTTTCTGGCCCTGGGGCAGAGCGTGGGCAGTCTGGCGTTCCCCTTTGCGGCCAACCTCTGGGGGCTGGAGACCGGGCGGCACTGGCTGGCCATCGGCGGGGCGGCGGCAGGCTTTGCAGCCATCTGGGCCTTGCAGCCGGTCCAGCGGCAAAAACAACCAAAGAAAAACTGAACCTTTTGGCAGACCTGACAAAAAAATATCAAACGAAACGGGAAAAGCATAAAATGTGGCGGTTAGCTACAAATAACCGTCAAAAACTTTGTAGAAAAATTGTCGGAAACGTCTTGAAAATTGCGAAAAGGTCCTCTATAATGAAGCTATGCGTGGTAGTACTGGGCGTACCGATGAGAGCGGCGGGCCCGGTCGAATGCAAACGGCAGGGGAGCCCCCCTGCTGCGTGGCATCAATTTGTCAAAAGGAGAGTATGATTATGACCTATTCGCAGCAAGTACAGAATATGTGCCCGATCACCAAAGGTCCTAAGCATGGTCCGGCTCCCATCCCCGAAGAGGGCGCATGGGTCAAGGCCTATGAAGTGAAGGACATCAGCGGCTACACCCACGGTGTGGGCTGGTGCGCACCTCAGCAGGGCACCTGCAAGCTGTCCCTGAACATCAAGAACGGCGTCATCGAAGAGGCTCTGGTGGAGACCATCGGCTGCTCCGGCATGACCCACTCTGCTGCTATGGCTGGCGAGATCCTGCCCGGCAAGACCATCCTGGAAGCTCTGAACACCGACCTGGTGTGCGACGCCATCAACGTGGCCATGCGCGAGCTGTTCCTGCAGATCGTCTACGGCCGCAGCCAGACCGCTTTCTCTGAGGACGGTCTGCCCATCGGCGCAGGTCTGGACGACCTGGGCAAGGGCCTGCGTTCCATGACCGGCACCATCTTCTCCACCAAGGAGAAGGGCGTCCGTTACCTGGAGCTGACCGAGGGCTACATCAACAAGCTGGCTCTGGACGAGAACAACGAAGTCATCGGCTACCAGTTCGTCAAGCTGGGCAAGATGATGGAGGACATCCGTCACGGCAAGACCCCCAATGAGGCATACGAGAAGAACGTGGGCACCTACGGCCGCTTCAGCGCTGAGCAGGGCGCGGTCAAGTACATCGACCCGCGTGAGGAATAAGAGAGGAGGAACAACGCATGGCAACTTTTGAATCTATGGATCGCCGCATGCCGAAGATCGAGGCATGCCTGAAGGCCAACGGCCTGGAGTCTCTGGACGCTTGCAACGAGATGCTCCTCGCAAAGGGCATCGACTGCGACAAGATCGTCCGCGGTGTGCAGCCCATCTGCTTTGATAACGCTGTCTGGGCATACACCCTGGGCACCGCCATCGCTGTGAAGCGCGGCCTGACCGACGCTGCCGAGTGCGCAGCTGCCATCGGCGAGGGCCTGGAGGCCTTCACCATCCCCGGTTCTGTCGCAGAGCAGCGCCAGGTCGGCCTGGGCCACGGCAACCTGGGCGCTCGTCTGCTGAGCGAGGACACCACCTGCTTCGCTTTCCTGGCAGGCCACGAGTCCTTCGCTGCTGCTGAGGGTGCCATCGGCATCGCCCGCACCGCAAACAAGGTCCGCAAGACCCCCCTGCGCGTCATCCTGAACGGCCTGGGCAAGGATGCTGCTTACATCATCTCCCGTATCAACGGCTTCACCTATGTGCAGACCGAGTACGACATCCCCTCTCAGACCCTGACCGTCGTCAAGGAGATCCCCTTCTCCAACGGCGAGCGTGCAGCCGTCAAGTGCTATGGCGCAAACGACGTCATGGAGGGTGTTGCCATCATGAAGAAGGAGGACGTTCAGTGCTCCATCACCGGCAACTCCACCAACCCCGTCCGCTTCCAGCACCTGGTCGCCGGCACCTACAAGAAGTGGGCCATTGAGAATGGCAAGAAGTACTTCTCCGTCGCTTCCGGCGGCGGCACGGGCCGTACCCTGCACCCCGATAACGTCGCAGCCGGCCCTGCCAGCTACGGCCTGACCGACTCTCTGGGCCGCGTCCATGGCGATGCGCAGTTTGCAGGTTCTTCTTCTGTGCCTGCACACGTTGAGATGATGGGTCTGATCGGCATGGGCAACAACCCCATGGTCGGTGCTACCGTCGCCTGCGCTGTTGCTGCTGCTCAGGCAAACGCATAAGTTCGTTTTTGAAATAAGCGTTTCTGCGGTCTCCCGGAACACTCCGGGAGACCGTTTTTGCGTTTTCAGGGGCCAAAACTCCACAAAATCTTCCCTTTTTGTTAAAAATGTGGGGAAATGAAATTTGGACGCTTGTGCAAGCTGGGAAAATGCGATACACTACACTTATACAAGTCTGCAACCTGCCGGGCGGTCTGCCCGGACATATAGGAGGAGCATAGCAACATGAACTGGAAAAAGAAGAAGGACACCCCGGAAGCGCAGACGCCCGAAGCGGCTGCCGCAGGGAAGGGCCCGGTCCCGTTCCTGAAAAAGAACTGGAAGTGGCTGGTGCCGGTGCTCTGCGTGGCAGTGGCAGGCGGCGTGTTCCTGCTCCGGCCCCAGCAGGCCAAGCCTGCGAGTGTGGATGCCAGCTACACGGAGGCCGCCCCGGAGCGCCGGGATGTGACCAACACCCTGAGCGGCACCGGTACGCTGAACCCCGCCAACACCTACACCGTCAAGAGCCTGGTGGATGGCAAGGTGCTGACCGGCACCATTGAGGAAGGCGACATCGTGGAGGAGAGCAATGTGCTCTACACCATCGACAGCTCGGACGCTTCCACCAACTTTGAAAAGGCCGAGATCGCCATGCAGCAGGCGCAGCGCAGCTACGATAAGGTCGTGGACCGCCAGTATGTCCGCGCCGAGGTGGCGGGCGTGGTGAGCAGCCTGAAGGTGACGAAGGGCGATGAAGTGACCAGCGGCCAGGAGGTGGCCGTCATCCGCGACAGCTCCAGAATGCTGCTGACGCTGGAGTTCCCCGCAGCCGATGCGGCGAACTTCTCGGTGGGCCAGAGCGCCGCTGTGACGCTGGACGGCACCTTTGAGCAGCTGGACGGCACCGTGACTTCTGTGAGCGGCACCGATGCGCTGAGTGCGGGCAACCTGCTGACCCGCACCGTGACCATCACGGTGAAGAACGCAGGCGGCCTGACCACGGCGCAGGCGGCCACCGCCTCCATCAACGGGGTCAGCTCCATCGGCTCGGCCACCTTTGCCTATCAGGCTGAGCGCACTCTGACGGCGCAGGCGGCCGGCACGGTGACGTCCATCAATGTGCAGGAAGGCTCGGACGTGGCGAAGGATGACATCATCCTCGGCCTGTCCGGCGACGACCTGACCGAGTCCATCCAGTCGGCATCCGAATCCCTGCGCAGCGCGGAGATCTCGATGCAGAACCTGCAGGACGCCATGAACAACTACACCATCACTGCCCCCATCAGCGGCACCATCATCGAAAAGGACGCCAAGGCGGGCGACGCCGTCAAGGCCGGCGACACCCTCTGCATCGTCTATGACCTGAGCTATCTGGAAATGAACATCAACGTGGATGAGCTGCAGATCAGCTCCATCTCGGTGGGCCAGAAGGTCCAGATCACCGCCGACGCGGTGCCGGATAAGACCTATGTGGGCACCGTGACCCGCGTTTCGATGAAGGGCGCCTCCAACGGCGGCACCACGACCTACCCCGTCAGCATCCGCATCGACGACACCGACGGCCTGCGCCCTGGCATGAACGCCAACGCGGAGATCGTGGTGGCCAAGGCGGACAACGCCCTCGTCGTGCCCAACGCGGCGGTGGTGCGCGGAAGCTATGTGCTCGTTACAAAGGATTCCCCCAGCGCCGCCAACGCAGACACGGCGATGGAGGCCCCGGAGGGCTTCGTCTATGTGCCGGTCAAGACCGGTGTCAGCGACGACGACTATACCCAGATCGTCAGCGGCATCCAGGAGGGCGACACCATCGGCTACGACCCCAGCTCCGTCAGCAGCGACAGCTACTATGACGACGGCGGATATATCATGCCATTCTGATAGGAGGAACGATGAGCGCTCTGATCGAGTTTGATGAGGTCTGCAAGTATTACCAGATGGGTGATACCACGGTCAAGGCCGCAGACCACATCACCATGAAAATAGACAAGGGCGAGTTCGTCGCCATTGTCGGCCAGTCGGGCTCCGGCAAATCCACCTGCATGAACATCATCGGCTGCCTGGATGTGCCCACCCATGGCACCTACCGGCTCAACGGCAGGGATGTGGGCCGGATGAATCGCAACGAGCTGGCCTCCGTCCGGAACGAGATGCTGGGCTTTATCTTCCAGCAGTACAACCTGCTGCCCCGGCTGAACCTGCTGGAAAACGTGGAGGTGCCGCTGGTGTATGCAGGCATCCCCCGCGCCGAGCGCCACCGCCGCGCCCGCGCCGTGCTGGAGCAGGTGGGCCTGGGCGACAAGATCCGGAACAAGCCCAATCAGCTCTCCGGCGGCCAGCAGCAGCGCGTTTCCATCGCGCGGGCGCTGGTGCGCAACCCGGCGGTCATCCTGGCCGACGAACCCACCGGCGCGCTGGATTCGCACACCGGCCGCGAAGTGCTGGGGATGCTGCAGCAGCTGCATGAGGAGGGCCACACCGTCGTCCTCATCACCCACGACAATTCCATCGCTGTACAGGCCGACCGCATCATCCGTCTGGAGGATGGCCGGGTCGTCTACGACGGCGATTCCCATGCGCCGGAGGCCATCGTGCAGCCCACCCTGCTGCCGGAGACCCCGGAAAAAACGGCGGAACAGGAGGTGCAGGCATGATCATCGAGACCTTCCGGCAGGCCATCCAGAACGTCTGGAGCAACAAGCTCCGCACCTTCCTGACCATGCTGGGCATCATCATCGGCGTTATGGCGGTCATCGTCATCGTCGGCCTGGGCAACGGCATGACCAAGAGCATGCGGGACAGCTTTTCCGCCATGGGAACCAACACCCTGAACATCAACGTCTGGGGCTATGGCTCCCGCACCATCTCGGTGGACGACGTCTATGCCATTGCCGAAAAGAACCCGGAGCTTATCCAGTCCGTCTCGCCCCAGATCGACTTCAGCGGCAGCGGCGACCTGAAGATCGGCACCAGTACCTACCGCTGGCTCAGCATCTACGGCGTGGATGAAGACTACACCACCCTGAAAAACTACACCATTGCCAAGGGGCGCGGCCTGCAGTACATGGACATCAAGGACAACAAGCAGGTCTGCATCATCGGCGACTACCTCAACCGTGTGGCCTTCGGCGGCAACGGCGTGGGCCAGACGCTGAAGATCGGTGCCAACAAGTTCCGCATCGTGGGTGTGCTGGCCGCCAAGGTCAGCGACCCCAGCCTGCAGGAGGGCTCGGATGACGCCTGCGTCTACCTGCCCTACACCACGGTGATGCGCCTGTCCAAAACGTCCACGAATCAGAGCTACATCGCCATCATGACCGACGAGAGCAAGGCCAACGATGCCAAGGCCGTGATGGAGGCAGGCCTGTACAACGTACTCAAGAGCGAGAACGCCTACTATGTGTACAGCGCCAGCGAGTTCCTGGAAGAGATGAACAAGATGATCCACATGGTCATCGTCATCCTCACCGGCATCGCCAGCATCTCGCTGCTGGTGGGCGGCATCGGCATCATGAACATCATGCTGGTGTCCGTCACCGAGCGCACCCGCGAGATCGGCATCCGCAAGGCACTGGGTGCCAAGGAGCGGGTCATCCTGGCGCAGTTCGTGGTGGAGGCTGCTACCACCTCGGCGCTGGGCGGTTTCCTCGGCATCGTGCTGGGCTACGTCGTCTCGATGGCGGCCAACCGCATCCTGCCCATGGTCGCATCCGGCGTGGATGTCACCGTCAGCCCGTCGTTCAACTCCATCGCAGTGGCATTCGGCATCTCGGTGGGCATCGGTGTGCTGTTCGGCTACCTGCCCGCCAAGCGCGCCGCACGGCTCAACCCCATCGAAGCCCTGCGGTATGATTAAGGAGGTTCCCCAGATGAAAAAACGTCTTCTCGCATTCCTTCTCGCGGTCAGCATGGCCGTGTCGATGCTGGCGCTCCCGGCCGCAGCGGCGGGCAATGCCAACACCGCCGTGCAGCTGTCCATCACGCTGGACGGCATGGACTCCACCCAGACGGCGGCGCTGAACGCCGTGGTCACCCGCGGGGCCTTTGCCCGGATGCTGGTGGCCTATTCCACCTTCCGGGAGAGCGTAGGCTCGCAGGGAGCCGTGGGCACCCTGTACAAGGACCTGCCCGGCAGTTCGGCGTATGCGCCCTATGTCCGCATTGCAGTGCAGCAGGGCTGGATGAGCGGCTACACCGACGGCACCTTCCGCCCGGACAACGCCGTGACGCTGGAAGAGGCTGTCACGGCAGTGCTCAAGCTGCTGGGCTATAAGATGACCGACCTGAGCGGCTCCTTCCCGCTGGCGCAGCTGAACAAGGCCAGCGAGCTGGGCCTGCGCAATCAGCTGGAGCGTCAGCAGGGCGAGGCACTGAATTATGAGGAGTGCGCCATCCTGTTCTACAATGCCCTCACGGCCAACGCCGCCAGCGGCAGTGCCTACGGCACTTCGCTGGGCTTCACGGTCTCGAACGGTCAGGTGGATACGTCCAGCGTCATGCTGAGCAGCCTGAAAGGCCCCTTCATCGCGGACGGCACCACGCAGCTGCCCTTTGCCCCTGTGAGCGTCTACCGCAACGACAAAGTCTCTTCTTCCGCTGAACTGACGAAGTACGATGTGTATTACTACAGCGAAAGTTTACAGACTGTCTGGATCTATACCCGCCGCGCAGCAGGCCGCATCACGGCAGTCTCGCCCAGCGCCAGCGCCCCGACATCCGTGACCGTGGCGGGCAGCACCTACACCCTCGGTTCCGCGGCCGTGGCCTCGCAGGTGTCCTCCCTGAACGGCGGCGGCGTGGGTCAGGTCGTGACCCTGCTGTTGGGCATGAACAATGAGGCTGCCGGTATCGTGACCGGCGAGGAGGCCGACAGCGTCTTCTACGGCGTCGTCCAGTCCTCCGCCCGTAGCCTCATCGAGGAAAACGGTGCAGACGTGCTGCAAAAAGTGGCCGTCCTCTGCACCGATGGCATCACCCGCACCGTGAATGTGGATAAGAGCCTGAATTTCCCGGCGGGCTGGCTGGTGGAGATCACCGTAGGCCCGGACGGCGAGAATGTGGAGCATGTCAGCGGCCGCTCGACCAGCGGCACCATCAACGAGAACGCCACGGCCCTGGGCGATGCCGCTCTGGCCGACGATGTAGAGATTCTGGATACGACTTCGGAGGGTGTGGCTGGGACGGTTCGTCCCAGCCGCCTATCGGGGGTCACACTGAGCAGTTCGGACGTCCGCTACTACACCGTCAATGAGGCTGGCCAGATCGACCGCCTCATCCTGAACGATGTGACCGGCGACCTGTGGAAGTACGGTGTGCTGGATGATGTGAAGAACCTCGCAGCCAATTACACCGACCTCAAGAGTTTCATCACCAGCTTCAACCCCGATGCAAATTCGTCCGGCGGTTCGTCCGCGGCGGGCGGAACCACCACCGGTAACAAGAACGGGACAACGGGGTCTGCCGATTCCACGACGCAGGGGACCGTGACCGACCAGGTCACGAGCCTTCTGGTGCCCACGACGAGCGAGATCCTGTGGGGCATCGTCTCCGGCGATATCCTCTCCACGGCCTGGCAGAAGCTGACCAGCAACACCGGTTCGCTGCTGAGCATCGGCTTCAAGCAGGTGGCCGAGATCACCGGCACCCCCTTCAAGCAGATCCTTCAGTTCATCGGCGGCGGCGCGACCTATGTGTGCTACGTGAACGGCTCGCCCGCCAGCTTCAGCACCGCCATCAAGTACCCGGTCATCGCAGGCGGCGTTGCAGTGCGGCAGGAGACCACCGGCTCGGTCAAGAGCATGGTCCAGCTGATGCCGCTGAAGATCGACCGCGTGGGTGCAGCGTCGGTGCTGTCGGGCAATACCCGCTATGAGATGGCCGATGATGCCCAGGTCTACCTGTGGTACAAGGGCCAGTATTACCCCACCAGACTGGCCTCCGTGAACACCGACGAGTACAAGCTCACCGGCTGGTACGACAACTTCGGCTGCACGGCAGGCAAAAAGGTGCGGGTCATCATCGCGGTCAAGAACGATTGATGCAAATCGAAAACAGCGGCGTTGGCCGCATTCTGCGGCAGCTGCGCTGGGTGCTTTACCCGCGCCGCTGCCCTTTTTGTGACCGGGTGCTGGGATCGGTGAGCGCCTGCCCCGATTGCAAAGAGGAACTGGAAACGCTGCGCCGCCGCCCGACCTTTCGTCTGGCCAGGGAGCGGCACTACATCAAAAATCTGGAAGGTGCCGCCGCGCCCTACCGCTATGCGGGCTGCGTCCGGCGGGGTGTGCTGCGGGCGAAGTTCCAGGCTGCCCCGTGGGCTGCCGATGAGCTGGGCGTGGAGATGGCACGGCTTCTGTTCGGGAGCAAAGTCCGGATGCGCGGCTTCGGGCCGGAGGTGGAGACCGTACCCGGCCTTGCCATCGGCTACAACTGCGTGGTGCCGGTGCCGGCTTCCAGCCGGGTGCGCGGGTACAACGTGCCGGAGCGGATGGCCCGGTCCGTGGCCCGCGCAGTGGGCGTCCCGCTGGAGCCGAGGCTGCTGGTCCGCGCCCGCTCCGGCAAGCGGCAGGAGGGCCTCTCCTTCGATGAGCGGCTGGTGAATGTATCTGGCGCGTTCCGTGTGACAGACCCGGAACGAGTGGCAGGGAAGCGCATCCTTCTCGTGGACGATGTCATCACCACCGGTGCCACCGTGACCGCCTGCACCCAGGCCCTGCTGGCCGCCGGTGCCGAGAGCGTTTTCGCCGTGGCGCTGGCGACCGTGGAACTCGACACCCCGCGAAGCCCGACCGAAGCCATCTTGGAAAATTCTGAGGAGGATTTTTGAGAAAAGTGCTTGACAAAACCGCCCTTGTCGGGTATACTAAATGAGCTGTGAGCGACAGCCGCTTACAGATATCCGGGTGTAGCGCAGTTTTGGTAGCGCGCTTGAATGGGGTTCAAGAGGCCGTGAGTTCGATTCTCGCCACTCGGACCAAACAAAAATGATCCGAACTTGTTTCCGATAGGAGATGGGGTCGGATTATTTGTTTTCTACCTTGATTTCATTTGGCTTATAATGCCCGCCGATCACGAACAAAGCCCCGCCCTGCGCCGCACGGGAATGTGTGCGATGCAGGGCGGGGCTTGCTGCTTGTTAAGTTTCCGGTTCCGCCTTGGCGGCGTCGAGGAAGGCTTTGATCTTGTCAATCTGGATCTGTGCCACGGCGCGGCCGGTCTCGTAGACGCGGCGGAGCTGATCGGGGTCACGCTCCATGGCGCCGATCTCCAGCGGGATGGGCGGGCGGATGACGTAATCGGCACCGGCCTGTTCCAGCATGGAGATGTAGCTCAGCGTCTCGTTGTAGCGCTCGTGGCGGTCGGCCACGGCCTCCACAAAGGCCGGATAGCGCAGATACCGCGCCCGGATGGCGGGCAGCAGGGGGTTCTTCTTCTTGACGAAGCTCTTGGGCTGGGTCAGGATGATGAGGTTGCGCTTGTAGCCGATGGATTCGAAAAAGCGGATGGGGATGGAGTCGGCGACGCCGCCGTCCAGCAGGCCGTAGTGGCCGATCTGGACGATCTTGGCGGCCAGCGGCATGGAGGCCGATGCCTCCATCCAGCGGACATCCTCGGCGTCACCCTTGCGGCATTTGTGGTAAATGGGTTCGCCGGTCTTCACGTCCGTGCAGACGACGAAGAAATCCATGGGCGAGGCCGCAAAGGCCGTTTCGTCGAACGGGTCCAGTTTTTCGGGGACATCGTGATAGCAGAACTGTTCGCTGTACAGATTGCCGGTGCGCAGCAGATTCTTGAAGCTGGCATAGCGCCGGTCGTTGCAGTACTGGGTGTTGTAGCGGATGGTGCGGCCAATCTGATGCGACTTGTAATTGCAGCCGAACACGGCACCGGCCGACACGCCGATGGCACCGTCTACCGTGATGTCATGTTCCATCAGCACATCCAGAACGCCTGCGGTGAACATACCCCGCATCGCGCCGCCTTCCAAGACCAATCCTGTTTTCATATGGTGTTGCTCCTTCTTGTCCTTCGTATCCCACAGTGCGGGAGGCTCTCCACAACCTCCGCAGCTCCTCGGCCTCGTATTCCGAGGATTACCTTCAGTATACTCGAATTTTTGGAGAAAACAAGAGAGAAATTGCCCAAAAGACCTTGAAATCCGGTAGGGGAATCCGGTATACTAGGTGAAATCGAAATGCTGTATCAAAAGCTTGGAGGAAGAGACTGAAATGAAACTGCTGGAAGATCGGATTCGCAAGGACGGCATCGTGCGCGAGGGCAACGTGCTGAAGGTGGACAGCTTCATCAACCACCAGATGGACATCCCGCTGTTCCGCGAGATGGCAAAAGAGTGGAAGCGCCTGTTTGCAGGCAAGCCCATCAACAAAGTGCTGACCATTGAAGCCAGCGGCATCGGCATTGCAGCAGTGGTCGCCAGCGAGTTCAATGTGCCGGTGGTCTTTGCCAAAAAGTCCATGAGCATCAATCTGGACTACAACAATTACGAGACCAAGATCCAGTCCTTCACCCACAAAAAGATCTATAACGTCATCGTCTCCAAAAAGTTCCTCACCCCGGAAGACCATGTCCTCATCATCGACGATTTCCTGGCCAACGGCTGCGCCTTGATGGGCCTGCTGGAACTGGCCAATGAGGCCGGGGCCACCGTCGAGGGCATCGGCATCGCCGTCGAGAAGGGCTTCCAGCAGGGCGGCGAGCTGATCCGCAGCAAGGGCATCCAGCTGGAGAGCCTCGCCATCGTCGAGTCCATGGATGCGGCCACCGGTGAGATCCGGTTCCGCGAGCAGCCGCAGCAGAATTAACCACGAACCTTTCAGACCGCTTCGGCGGTCTTTTTTTGTTAGGGTGTATCTGAAAAGTCGAAAATATAGTCTATTTCTACAAACGCAGCCGGATTTTGCGTTAAAAAGCCTTGAAATCCACAAAGGATTCCTGCGGCTCTTTGCCTTAAATCCTGCTTGTGTTTGCGAAATATCCGTCATTTTCTTTGTTTTCAGACACACCTTAGGCACCATCGAAGCTGTCGCCGTCTGCGGGGAGGTCGGCGGCGGTGGGCTCGGAGGCAGCTGCATCCGGCACAGCGGCGCGGGGGATGCCCTTATAAACGAGAGTCTGTTCCAGCACCTCGGCGCAGACGGGGGCCGAGAGGCTGCCGCCGGCGGTGGTCCAGCTGTGGGGCTCATCCAGGCAGACGAGGCAGAGGAACTGCGGGTCGTCGATGGGTGCTACGGCCACAAAGCTGGCGATGCGGGCTTTTTCGTCGGCGCTGTCCAGCTTCTGGCTGGTGCCGCTCTTGCCGCCCACCCGGTAGCCTGCGATCTGTGCGTTCCGTCCGCCGCCGTAGAGAACGACGGCCTCCATCATCTCCCGCATGACGGCGCTGGTCTCGGCCTTGAGCACCTGCCGGGTGCAGGCGGGGCCGATGTGTTCAATGAGGCTCCCATCCGGTGCGAGGATGTCGGAGACCACGTAGGGCCGCATCAGCTTTCCGCCGTTGACCACGGTACAGACGGCCGCTGCCATTTCGAGGTAGGAGATCTTGCTGCTCTGCCCGAAGGCGCAGGAGGCCAGCTCCACCGGGCCCATCCGGTCGGCGGTGTAGTACAGGCTCTTCTTCGGCTCCGCGGGCAGGTCGATGCCGGTGGGCTCCCGGAGGCCGAAGGCGGCGAAGTAGCTGCAGAAAGCCTCCCTGCCCAGCCGGGCACCGATCTGGATGAAGCTCTGGTTGCAGGAGTTTTCGAGCGCCTGGGTCACGGTCTGGGCCCCGTGGCGCTTGTGGTTGGCACAGTGGAACCGCGTCCCGGCCACCGAGATGGACTCGCCGCAGTAGAAACTGGAATGCCGGGTGATGGCCCCGGCATCCAGCGCGGCGGCGCAGGTGATGAGCTTGAAGACGCTGCCCGGCTCGTAGAGGTCGCTGACGGCCTTGTTCCGCCACTGGGTCTGCTGGGCCAGCTGCAGGGCGGCACGGCGCACCTCGCCGGAAAGGCTCTCCACCTGATTCCGGGCGGCTTCGTCTGCGATGACGCGGGGCTCGTTGGGGTCGTAGGAGGGGGTGGTGGACATAGCCAGCACGGCCCCGGTGTTCACGTCCATCACGATGCCCACAGCCCGCGCGGCCACATGGTGCTCCTGCACCGCGTACCCCAGCGCGTTTTCCAGATAGTGCTGGATCTGGGTGTCGATGGTCAGCCGCAGGCCGTCGCCCTCGGTGGGAAAACGCTCGGTCTCGTAGCTCTGTTCCAGCGTGTAGCCCCAGGCGTTGACCGCGGTCAGCACCACGCCGTTCTCGCCGGTGAGCAGGCCGTCATACTGCAGCTCCAGCCCGGAGACCCCGGCGTTGTCCACATTGGTGAACCCCAGCACCGACGCGAGGAACTGCCCCTGCGGATACCACCGTTTGGAGTCCTGATTGATGCGGATGCCGGTGATGCCGTTGGCCTCACAGAACGCCCGCACCCGGTCGGCGGTGGTGCGGTCCACCCGGTAGCGGAGCAGGCAGTCGTTGGAGCGGCGGTCGCGGAACGATTCCAGCAAGTTGGCCGCGTCGAGGTCCAGGATGTCTGCAAGGCCTTCGGCGGCAAGGGAAAGCTTGTCGTCTGGCATCTCGCGGGGCGAGGCGCGGAGGGTCCAGCAGCTGCTGTTCGCCGCCAGAAGAACGCCGTCGGCGCTGTAGATTTTGCCCCGGTCGGCGGGCACGACGGTGTCCCGCAATTGCTGGCCGAGGGCACGGTCGGTGTACCAGTGGCTGGTGCGCAGCTGCAAATAAAACAGCCGCGCCGCCAGCCCCAGGCAGACGGCGCAGAATACCACGGCCACCATCCGCGCCCGGCGGCGGAAGGCCTGCTCCGGGAGGGTGCGGAGAGGCATGACATCATCTCCCTTCGCCGCTATTTTATGTACCGGCGGCTCCAAAAAGACTAACGCCCCGGCCTCCGGCGTACAATAAGAGGACAGGGGGTGAACGGATGAAAGAAACTGCTGCGGCCCGGCCCGGCGGGCGGCACCGGATCGGGCTGCGGGCGTTGCCTGCGCCGGACCTGCCGTTTCTGGTGCTGGTGCTCACGCTGGTGGGCTTTGGGCTGGTGATGCTGGGCAGCGCATCGGGGGCCGTGGCGCTCTATCGGCGGGGCGATGCCTTCGCCTACCTCCGCCCACAGCTGCTCTATGCGGCGCTGGGCATCGCCGGGATGGGCCTTGCCAGCCGGGTGGATTACCACATCTTCCACAAACTGGCGTGGCCGCTTCTGGGCGTTTCGCTGCTCTTGTTGACGGCGGTGCTGTTCATGCCGGAGTACAACGGCTGCAAGCGATGGCTGGTGCTGCCGGGGCTGGGCACCCTGCAGCCCAGCGAGATCGCAAAATTTGCGGTGGTGCTGGTGTTTGCCCACATCATCTCGCTCAACTACGACCGGATGCAGAGCTTTGCCGTGGGGGTGCTGCCTTTTGCGCTGGTGCTGGGCGTGGTAGCGGCGCTGATGCTGCTGGAGCCGCATCTTTCGGGCACGATGCTCATTCTGGGCATCGGTGCCGTGCTGATGTTCGTGGGCGGCACCGGGCTGCGGTGGTTCGTGCTGGCGGGCGTGGGCGGCGCCGGAGCCATCGCGGCGGCGGTGGTCATCATGCCGGATCTGGTGCCCTATGCGGCAGATCGCCTCCGCTCCTGGCAGGACCCCTTTGCAGACCCGCTGGGCGACGGGCACCAGACCATCCAGAGCCTGTATGCCATCGGGTCGGGCGGGGCAGCCGGGCTGGGGCTGGGCAACAGCCGCCAGAAGCACCTTTTCGTGCCCGAACCGCAGAACGACTTCATCTTTTCCATCGTCTGCGAGGAGCTGGGCTTCATCGGGGCCTGTGCAGTGGTGGGGCTGTTCGTGCTGCTGCTGTGGCGGGGCATCACCATCGCAGCCAGAGCCCCCGACCGATTCGGGGCGCTGCTGGTGGTGGGCTTCGTGGTGCAGGTGGCGCTGCAGGCCGTGCTGAACGTGGCCGTCGTCACCAACACCATCCCAAACACCGGCATCAGCCTGCCCTTCTTTTCCTCCGGCGGCACCAGCCTGATGATGCTTCTGGGCGAAATGGGAATTGTTTTGTCCGTTTCGAGGGGCGAGACGTAAAAAGAGTGCGGGGCCCGCCTGTTTCCGGAAAACACGCTGCGCTTCCGGTCTGCCAAAGGCTCCCCCTTTGGGGACGCTGGCACGCGAAGCGGGACGGAGAAGGACAAACAAAACGACAAATTCCAATGCACATGCAGCCCTCATTTCGCATACCGTGGGGTATCTTTTGCGAAATGGGGGCTGCATTTATGGAAAACCGGATTGTGGTGATGGGCGGCCGCCCGCTGAACGGTGCAGTGCGCATCCCGGCGGCGAAAAACAGCGTGCTGCCGCTGCTTGCGGCGTCGATGCTCTGCGGCGATGTGCGTCTGCGGGCCGTGCCGCGCCTTTCGGATGTGGCGGCGAGCCTGGCGCTTTTGCGGGGCGCAGGCTGTGCGGCCCGGTGGGAAGGGGAGGATATCCTTGTCTCTGGTACCCCGCAGAACAGCAGCCTTCCGGGGCAAACTGCCGAACAAATGCGGGCGTCCATCCTCTTCTGTGCGCCGCTGCTGGCAAAGCTGGGCCGTGCCGAGACGAGTCTGCCCGGCGGGTGCAACATCGGGGCGCGGCCCATCGACCTGCATCTGGCCGGGCTGCGCCAGATGGGGGCGGTGGAGTGGGAGGCAGGCCCCGGCCGGCTGGTGCTGACGGCTCCGTCCGGCCTGCATGGGGCAGAGATCACCCTGCGTTTCCCCAGCGTGGGGGCCACGGAGACGCTCGTGCTGGCAGCGGCCTGCGCCAGAGGCACCACCGTGCTGCGGGGTGCGGCGCGGGAGCCGGAGATCGCAGACCTGGCCGCATTTCTGAACCGCTGCGGTGCACACATCCAGGGGGCGGGAAGTTCCACCCTCTACATCGAGGGGCGGCGGAACCTTTCCGGCTGCGTGTTTTCGCCGCTGCCGGACCGCATTTTTGCCTCTACGCTGGCCTGCGCGGTGGCGGCAGCGGGCGGGCGCGCTGAACTGAGCGGCTGCCCGGCTTCACTCTATGCGCCGGTGCTGGAAATTCTGGAACAAATGGGGTGCCGGGTGGAGAAGGGCGGCGACAGCGTCCGGCTCTCCCGCTTCGGGCGGCTGTATGGGGCCGGGCGGGTGTTCACGGGCGTTTACCCGGCCCTTGCCACGGATGCGGCCCCGCTGCTGGCGGCGGCTATGCTCTGCGCCGAGGGGGAGAGCAGCATCGAAGACGTCATCTTTGAGCGGCGGTTCGGCTGCGCGGCCGGTTTTGAACGTCTTGGCGCGAAGGTTCAGGTCAATGGACGAACGCTGTGTATCCGGCCGGGCGGGGTGCTGCGGGGCACGGAGCTGGCTGCGCCGGACCTGCGGGGCGGGGCTGCGCTGGTGGTGGCGGCACTGGCCGCGTCCGGGACCAGCGTGATCGGCCACCCGGAACATATCGACCGGGGGTATGCTGCTTTTACGGAGATTTTGTCATCTTTGGGGGCACAAATTCGACGCGAAGAGCGCTCCCGAAACCCATCTGCGAAAAAAACCTCTTCAAAAAAGCAAAATCATCTTGCAATCGGAACAAAAAGATGGTACGATACAGTTATATAAATGTAGGTTTGATATAATTCTGTGCGAAATGCTCAGGTCTACGATAACATCCGCAATGGAGGACAAAAGTTATGGCACTCATGCTCGACGAAGAAATGGACGAAAACGTTACGACGATCAAGGTCATCGGCGTAGGCGGCGGCGGCGGCAACGCAGTCAACCGCATGGTGAGCGACGGCCTGCAGGGCGTCGAATTCATCGCAATGAACACCGACCAGCAGGCGCTGGCCAAGAACCATGCTGCCACCAAGGTGCAGCTGGGCTCCAAGCTCACCAAGGGCCGCGGCGCAGGTGCAGACCCGGAGATCGGCCAGCGTGCGGCCGAGGAGAGCAAGGACGAGATCGCAAATGCCCTCAAGGGCTCGCAGATGGTCTTCATCACCGCCGGTATGGGCGGCGGCACCGGCACCGGTGCGGCTCCCGTTGTGGCGGAGGTCGCCCATGACCTGGGCATCCTGACCGTCGGCATCGTCACCAAGCCCTTCTCGTTTGAGGGCAAGCGGAAGATGGGCCTGGCCGAGCAGGGCATCGCAAACCTGCTGATGCACGTGGACAGCCTGATCGTCATCCCCAATGAGCGCCTGAAGATGATCAGCCAGGAGAAGATCACCCTGATGAATGCCTTCCAGGCCGCCGACAACGTGCTGCGCCAGGGCGTGGAATCCATCTCCGCCCTGATCAATGTGCCCGCCTTCATCAACCTGGACTTCGCCGACGTGCGCTCCATCATGAAGGATGCAGGTTACGCACACATGGGCGTGGGCAGCGCAAAGGGTGCCGGCAAGGCAGAGAACGCCGCCAAGGCTGCCATTTCCTCTCCGCTGCTGGAGACCAGCATCGCCGGTGCACACGGCGTTATCATCAACATCACTTCCAGCCCGGACATCGGCCTGGAGGATGTCGAGACTGCTGCCGGTCTCATCACCCAGAGCGCACACCCCGATGCGAACATCATCTGGGGTACTGCGTTCGACGAGAACCTGTCCGATGAGATGCGCGTGACTGTCGTTGCCACCGGCTTCGACAACAAGATCCCCGAAGGCCTGCGCAGCACCCTGAACGGTGCCGCCGCTTCCGTCAGCTCTGCTCCGTCGGCTGTGTTCAGCTCGGATGTGGCGGCAGCCAAGAACAGCGCAGCTGCCGCTTCGGCTCCCGCTGCCGGTGCTGCAAAGCCCGTGGAAGAGGAGAGCAGCGACAACCGTTATTATGACGAGCTGCTGGCGATCCTGAACAAGCGCAAGTAAAAACAGCAAATGGCGTGAGCTCTTTGCACGGAGGTGTGAGGAGGGCAGGAGGATGCTACCGCAGGACGTATGGCTGCACACCGAATGGCTGAGCTGCCGCAGGAACAGCGTGTTGCGCTGTGTGGAGCGGTACAGTGCCGCTGCGGCCAGCGAATACCGCCGCGCTCTGCGCAAGGTGCAGGAAGTGGAGGAAACTATGGCGCAGGTTGGAACAGAGACCGGGCCCCATGGCACGGCCTCTCAGCCCGCTGCACGGCTGCAGTCGGGTGAAGTGGAAGCCTTGAACCGCCGCCTGTCGGCAGCAAATGCCGAGATCCGGCGTTATCAGACCCGCCTTTTTGCCTGTGAGCGCGAAGTGGTCGCGCTGCGGCAGGAGAATGCGGAACTGGAAGCACTCTGTGATCAGGCGCGCAAAAATGAGCTGCTGCCGCCCAAGACGCCTCAGCCCCCGGTGCTGGACCAGCCCGGCCTGCCGGTGATCGTGTTCCCCGGCCAGGCAGAGCAGGAAACGGCTCTCCCGGAAGCGGTTCCGCAGAGCACCCCCGCCCCGCAGGCGGCAGAGCCTGCACCGGCTCCCAAAGCCGCCGAAGTGCCCGAACCGGAAGAAGGGCGGAAATCCCCCTTTGCACAGAAGGACTGGAAACCCACCACCCGGCTGGACTACCTTTCGGTGGACATCGTGCATCAGCTGGAAGCGCTGATGGGATAATACAAAACACAAAGACGACCGGAAACGCATTGCGCTTCCGGTCGTCTTTTGTTGTGTCTGTTATCTTACGCTGCTGGTCCGGTGTTCCATGAGATAGGTGGCCTCCAGGTCTGCGATGTGCAGTTTGACGGCCAGCGGATATTTGTCGTAGGCTTCCGAGATGGCGAAGCAGCCGCCCTTGGCCGCATCGTCGAAGCCGCCCATGTGCCAGCGGATGGCTACGGCCTCCTCAACCTTCAGCTTCATGAACCGCTCGATGAGGAAGACGCTCTTCTCGCCGTGGCCGTAGGGAAACAGGTCCTCGACGCTGTAGAAGGGGACTTTTTCCCACTGGCCGGTGGCGTCGTTTTTCACGTTGCGGGTGCCGACCTTGTAGTAGTTGGCCTTGCATAGGTCGTGCAGGAGTGCGCAAATGGCAAAGGTCTCCTCGCTGTCGCCCTCGGTGAAAAAGGTGTCGTGCAGCGCATGGTAGACGTTGAGGCTGTGCATGCACAGCCCGCCCTCGCAGGCCCCGTGGAAGCGGGTGGAAGCCGGTGCGGTGAAGAAATCCGTCTTCTTGTCCAGCCATTCCAGCAGCTTTTCGCTGCCGGGGCGGGTGACGTGCTGGTGCCAGAGGGCCAAAAACTCTTCGCGGTCGCCCATCTTACAGCTCCAGATCGTCCAGGATGCCCTTGAGGATGGCCAGCTCGTCGTGGCTCAGGGAGATGCCCTTGCCCATGCGGGTGCCGTCCGGAGACCAGTCGCGGATGTCGTACTTGGGGTCGCCGTCGTTCCAGCTGATGAGGTTGAGCTGACGCTCCCAGCCGCGGGGCCGCTGAGAAAGCACCGCGATGCGCTGAACGACTTCGTATTTGATTTCTGCCATAGTTCCTTTACCTGCCTTTGCTTTGTTTGCTACCATAATAAAAGAACACGGCGCAGATTTCAACCACTAATTGAAAATTCTTTGAAAAATTTACAGTCGCTTAACCGTAGGGGGCGTCTTCCCGCCAGTCGACAAGGTCCTGAACGCCCTCGGAGTCGTCCGGGGCGGGCTGGCGGCTGTGGAGCCGCTGCTCGGTGGAGAACAGCCCCGGCGCGTATTCGGCCATCACGCCGGGCACCTGCCCTTTGAGGAATGCCGCCGCATTCTTCTGGCGGCAGGCCATGGGGGTGCCGTCGGTCATGGGCACTCCGGACGGCTCGTTGGGCGGGATCTCCGGCGGCGGGAGCTGTACGTCCGGGCCGTCGGGCGGGCTGGGCGGCTGGACCGGGCCCGGCTCTTTGCCCAGCGGCGGGGAACACCGGCTGCACGCGGCCTCCGGGGCCGCCGAAACGCCGGGCCTGTCTTCCAGCTCGTGCCGGATGAAGGGCGTCAGAGAATCCATAAAAAACACCTCCAACGGTAGGGTGCCCGTTGGAGGTGCAGATATGCGCGGAACCTCCGCGCGGCTCTCTTCTTCCATGTGCGCGAAATCCAGCAGGCGAGAGTTCTCGGCCTCTTCCAGAACGCGCTCATTGAACCGCAGCCGCCACGCCGCAGATATGCTGGGCGCGTGATTTGTCGCCTGCCTGTTGGCTTTTCCCCTTACGCCCAGTTCATCCGGCCGTAGCGGGCGGTCAGCTGGCAGATCTCCTTTTGGAGCTTTTTGGTCAGCTGGGTCTTTTTCAGCCGCCAGCGCCAGTTCTGGCCCACGGTGGAGGGCTTGTTGATGCGGGCGGAGTTGTCCAGCCCCAGCCAGTCCTGCATGGGGATGATGCAGGTCGCTGCCGCACTGCGTAAGATCAGCGCGATCATGCTCTGATAGAGCTGCTCTTCCGGGGTGGCGTAGTCGTACAGATAATCCCGCACCATGGCGCGTTCGGTGTCGGTGACGGTCTGGTACCACGAGACCAGCGTCTCGTTGTCGTGGGTGCCGGTATAGGCCACGCTGTTCACCGGGTAGTTGCGGGGCAGGTAGTCGCTGGCACTGCCGGTATCGCGGGAGTCAAAGGCAAATTCCAGCACTTTCATGCCGGGGAAGCCGCTGTCCTGCACCAGCTGGCGCACGGTGTCGCTCATGTAGCCAAGATCCTCTGCAATGATCTCCCGCTTGCCCAGCGCCTGCTCCACGGCACGGAACAATTCGATGCCGGGGCCTTTCTCCCAGTGGCCCTCCACCGCAGTCTCGCTGCCGTAGGGGATGGAGAAATACTCATCGAACCCACGGAAGTGGTCGATGCGCACCACGTCGTACAGCTCGAAGCAGTACCACAGGCGGGTGATCCACCACTGATACCCGGTCGCGCGGTGGGCTTCCCAGCGGTAGAGCGGGTTGCCCCAGAGCTGGCCGGTGGGGGAGAAGCCATCCGGGGGAACGCCCGCCACGGCCGTGGGCAGGTTCTCTTTGTCCAGCTGGAAAAGACCGGGGTTGGCCCATGCGTCGGCCGAATCCAGCGCCGCATAGATGGGGATATCGCCGATGATCCGGATGCCCTTGCTGTTGGCATAGGCTTTCAGCCTGCGCCACTGCTCGTCGAACTTGAACTGGAGATACTTGTGATACTCCACCTCAAAGTACAGCTCCCGGCGGTAGTAGTCCATGGCGGGCTGCCAGCGCAGGCGGATATCCTCCGCCCACTCGATCCACGGCTTGCCCTCAAAGCGGTCTTTTACCGCCATGAACAGGGCAAAATCGTCCAGCCACCACTTGTTTTTCTCGCAGAACGCCGCAAACGCTTCGTTGTGGCCGATGTCGCTGCGGGAGTAGGCCAGCCGCAACAGACGGCCGCGCTCGGTGTACAGGCGGCTGTAGTTGATGTCGTCTGCCTTGCGGCCAAAGTTTGCCTTTTTGCATTCGGCGGCGGTCAGAACGCCTTCTTCCACCAGTGCGTCCAGACTGATGAAATACGGGTTGCCCGCAAAGGCGGAAAAGCTCTGGTAGGGGCTGTCGCCGTAGCTGGTCACCCCCAGCGGCAGGATCTTCCAGTAGGTCTGTCCGGCCTCCTTGAGCCAATCCACAAAATCGTATGCTTCCTGCGAGAAGCAGCCGATGCCGTAAGGGGACGGCAGACTGCTGATGGGCAGCAAAATGCCTGCACTTCTCTGCATCTTCGTGTACCTTCCTTTTACCTCTATGAACTGGGCCACCGCCGCATTGCGTATTTCGGGGTCAGCAACGCCCTGCTGTTCTCGGCAGAGCGCAAGCGGGGCTACCGGATGTCCCTGCTCAAACACGGCATCACCCCCCGCGAAGAGGACTGCGTGGAGGTCAACACGCTGAACGATGCCTACGAGGAACCGCTGAAGGCTCTGCTCACCGCGCCGGACCACCCCACCGCCATGCTGGTCAGCGATGACATTCTGGCCGTGGTGCTGGAGCAGTTCTGCGGCAAGCTGGGGCTGCGCGTCCCGAAAGACCTGTCCATCGTGTCCTTCAACAACTCGCTGTTCTCCCGCATCACCAGCCCGCAGCTGACCACCGTGGACGTCAACCCCTACCAGCTGGGCATGGAAGCCGCCAGCCAGACCATCAACCACATCGAGAACCCGAACCTTCTGGCAACCAAGATCATCGTGCCGCACAAGCTCATCCCGCGCGAGAGCTGCTGCCCGCCGCCAGAGGTCTGATGCGCAAAAACCGAGGCCGTTCCCTCTCTTTTCCAGAGAAGCGGAACGGCCTCGGTTTGCTTATTTTTTTCGGTATTCCCGCGGGGTCATGCCGAAGTGTGCCTTGAACGCCCGGTTGAAATAGGAGAGGTTTTCGAAGCCGCACCGGGAAGCGATGGTCAGGACGGTCTCGTCTGTGGTCTGCAGTGCCTCGGCGGCAGCGTTCAGCCGGTATTCGTTCAGAAAGGCGATAAAGCTCTGCCCGGTCATCTGCCGGAACCAGCGCATGAAATGGCTGGCGCTGAAGGAGCAGACCCCGGCGGCATCGGCGACCCGGAGCGCCTCGGCATAATGGGCCGAGAGCCATTGCAGAACGGCTTTCAGCCGCTGGGTGTCGGCTGTTTCTGCGGGGAGCTGCTGCTTCCCCTGCGCAATGAGCAGGGAGAGGAAGCGCAGCAGCGCCCCCTTGACCAGCAGCTCGTAGCCGGGGAGCTTGGCGCGGTTGGCTTCCTCCACCTCCCGCAGGCAGGCAGCAGCCGGAAGATAGCACAGGTCGTTCGGGGTCAGACGTGCCGGCAGTGACAAGCGCCCGCTTTGGAGCGGCAGCAGATACTTCTCGGCGCAGAGGTCCTCTGTGCCGCCCAGAAGCTCCAGCTCAAAGATGAGGTTTTCGTATTCCATGCACTGCCCCTCGCTCTGCCGCAAGGCGTGGAGGGTGCCGGGCGTAAAAATAAAGATATCCCCCTGGTAGGCCGGGCAGGACGCAGCGCCCACCTGCACCAGCCCCGCGCCCCGCTTGACGAAGACCAGCTCCATGCTCTCCTGCCAGTGGAGCGCCACCTGCGGGAAGTCTCCCGGAATGGTGCAGGGATACAGATTGAAGGGGAACCGCACGGCACCGTGCTGCTTGGTCTCCTGCAAAGAAGCCTGATTTTGCATCGTCTCACCTCCTGATGATAGGATTGTACCACAGTCTGCACCTTTTGAGCAAGATTTTGATTGTTTTATGTGGTATATCTTAAATCATAGATGTCAAATCTGTTTTCTGTATCAAAGGAGGATGCGTTTATGAGCTTTACCGAAACGTTACAGAGCCTCACCGGAAAGCTGCTGGCGGACTGCACAGATCAGGAGCTGTACCTGGCACTGCTGGAGCTTGTGCGGCAGAAGAGCGCCGACCGCGTGCAGCCGGTCACCGGACGCAAGCTGTACTATATCAGCGCCGAATTTCTCATCGGCAAGCTGTTGTCCAACAACCTCATCAATCTGGGTCTGTACGAGGAAGCCCGCGATGCACTGGCGGCAGCCGGAAAGCGCCTGTCGGACATTGAAGAGGTCGAGCCGGAACCCTCTCTGGGCAACGGCGGTCTGGGCCGTCTGGCGGCCTGCTTCCTGGATTCGCTCGCAACGCTGAATCTGCCCGGCGATGGCGTTGGCCTGCGGTATCACTTTGGCCTGTTCCATCAGTCCTTTGAGGACGGCGTCCAGAACGAAAAGCCCGACCCGTGGCTCACTGCCCACAGCTGGGCCGAAAAGACCGACATCACCTACCCGGTGGAGCTGGCGGGCAAGGCGTACACCGCCCGGCTGTACAAGCTGGCCGTCACCGGCTACGAGGGCCGCACCAACACCCTGAACCTGTTCGATTTGGACACCATCGACGAGAGCATCGTCCATGACGGCATCGCGTTCGACAAGACCGCCATCGACAAGAACCTGACCCTCTTCCTCTACCCGGACGATTCCGATGAGGCTGGCCGCCGTCTGCGGGTATACCAGCAGTATCTGATGGTCTCTGCTGGTGCCCAGCTCATTCTGGCTGAGTGTGCGGCCCGCGGCTGCAATTACCACGATCTGGCTGACTACGCCGCCATCCAGATCAACGACACCCACCCCAGCATGGTCATCCCGGAACTCATCCGGCTGCTGGGGGAGCGGGGCATCGAATTTGAGGAAGCCGTGGAGATCGTGACCAGGACCTGTGCCTACACCAACCACACCATTCTGGCCGAGGCGCTGGAAAAGTGGCCCCGCGCCTATCTGGATGCCGTGGTGCCGCAGCTCATGCCCATCATCGAAAAGCTGGACGCTCTGGCCCGCACCCGCACCAAGGACGAGAGCCTTGCCATCATCGACAAGGACGACCGGGTGCACATGGCCCACATGGACATCCACTTCACCCACTCCACCAACGGCGTGGCAGCGTTGCACACCGAGATCCTGAAAAACTCCGAGCTGCACGGCTTCTATGAGCTGTACCCGGAAAAGTTCAACAACAAGACCAACGGCATCACCTTCCGCCGCTGGCTGCTGGAGTGCGATCCGCGCCTGACCGCTACGCTGGAACAGCACATCGGCTCCGGTTTCCGCAAGGACGCCGCCGAGCTGGAAAAGCTGCTGGCCTTTGCCGACGACGAGACCGTGCTGGACGAACTGACCGCCGTGAAAAAGACCAACAAGGCGGCGCTGGCGGAGTGGCTGCTGCGCACCCAGAAGGTAACGGTGAACCCCGATGCCGTGTTCGATATCCAGTCCAAGCGCCTGCACGAGTATAAGCGCCAGCAGCTGAATCTGCTGTACCTCATCCATCAGTACCACGAGATCAAGGCAGGGCATCTGCCTGCCGTCCCGCTGGTGAGCATCTTTGGTGCCAAGGCAGCACCGGCCTATACCATCGCAAAGGACATCATCCACGCCCTGCTGACTCTGTCCAAGGTCATCGCCGCAGACCCGGAGGTGTCCCAGTGGCTGCAGGTGGTCTTTGTGGAGAACTACAACGTCACCGCTGCTGAAAAACTCATCCCGGCCTGCGACCTGTCCGAGCAGATCAGCCTTGCCTCCAAGGAGGCTTCCGGCACCGGCAACATGAAGTTCATGCTGAACGGTGCGCTGACCCTGGGCACCATGGACGGTGCCAACGTGGAGATCAGCCAGCAGGTCGGGGAAGAGAACATCTATATCTTCGGCCAGACCTCCGATCAGGTCATCCACCGCTATGCCGTCGGCGACTACGACCCGGCCCAGTGGGTGGAGGGCGATGCCAACATCCGCCGCGCCATCGAGTTCCTCACCGGGCCGGAGATGCTGGCTGCGGGTCACGCCGAAAACCTGACCTGCCTGCACGACGAACTGATCCACAAGGACTGGTTCCAGACCCTGCCGGACTTCAACGCATACGTCGTGCGCAAGGGGCAGGCCCTCAGCGACTACGCCTGCGACCCCATGGGCTGGCGGCGCAAGTGCCTGGTGAACATCGCCAAAGCGGGCCTGTTCTCCTCCGACCGCACCATTGCCGAGTACGATCGCGACATCTGGCATCTTGGCAAGTGATGGAACCGGCCTGCTCTGCGGTTTCGCAGGATCCTGCTTTTTGAAGAAAACGAAAGATGGGGCTGTTGCACAAGGATAGAAGCCAGTGCAGCAGCCCTTTTTCTTGCTTTCATCATCCTGCAAACAGATGATGAAGTACTACTGGGTATTCATATCAAAAAAGTCTTTATTTGAGTTCAGAATTCATTGAAGATCAAAGGATCATTCGGATTGCAATTACTGTATGAATATGATATGATTACGTTGAAAACCATTCGTGTTTCAACTGATCAAACAGGGAGCGTATGAACAGCCATGAAGCGTTTGCAGGATATTGCAGATCAAGTTGGTGTAAGCCGGACAACAGTGTCCAATGTGCTGCACGGCAACACCAAAAAGGTTTCCAAGGAAATGATCCGGAAAATTTCGGAAATTCTGAACCAGGAGGGCTATGTCCCGAATACATCTTCCCGTGAGCTGACCCGCAAAGGGTCCTGCATCATTGGACTGGTGCTGGGCTACAACTGTGTCCACGGCATCCCTTCTCTGCGCGATACCTTTGTGGCAGAACTTCTGTCTGGTGTAGAAGAGACAGCCCATCGAAACGGATATTATGTCATGCTGATCAATGGCCAGGACCAAAATACGGACCGGGTGGCAGAGATTGCCTCCCGATGGAATGTGGATGGTCTGGTCGTCCTGGGACTGGACGAAAAGAAATACAAGCAGCTGCGCAGGCAACTCAACAAATATATGGTCCTGATTGACACCTATCCCGAGGCGGAGTACCACTACGTCAACGTGGGGACGGATGATTTCGGCGGCGGCGCCATGATTGCAAAGTATCTGCTGGACAACGGGTACACCCAGGCCATCTTTGTCGCCGAGTGTGATACCGGCGCAGACCATTACCGCTGGAAAGGATTTCAGCATCAGATGCGCTCTGCCGGGATTGACTGCGGAGAAGAGCGCCATATTCTTCTCCCCGAGGATCTTTCTCTGCGCCGTGTCATGTACGGCCACTATTTGGATCGCTTTGTCCAGGCCGGGGCTGTGGCCCTGGCCTCTGACTATGATGCGGCGGAAGTGATGAATTATCTGCAGGACCACGGCATACAGGTGCCGGAGCAGGTCTCCGTCACCGGGTTTGACGACTGCATCTATGCAGAACTCATGCATCCCCCTCTGACGACCGTGCGTCAGAACGTCCCGGCCAAAGCAGAGGCCGCCGTGGAACTGCTGGTGCGTCTGATTCGGCAGGAACCGGTGGAGTGTAAAAATTACGTTCAGCCTGTTGAACTGATCCGCCGCAACTCGGTGTGCGAATCAACCCCCAACGCCGCGCCCTGGTCAAAAGATCTGCACAAAACCCACAAATAATTCTTGTGGTATTTATCAGTTTCGTAGGAAACGTTGCGCAAAACCCACAAATAATTTTTGTGGTATTTATCAGTTTCGTAGGAAACGTTACGCAAAACCCTTTTCAAATCCTCTTCGGTATTGTACAATGAGCTCGTCAAAAAGACACGCTGCGCAGCCTGTCAGAACGAGACATATACAAACTGGAAGAGGATTTGTTTTTTTGTATCCTGGATGGAGCAGACAAAAAACGAATTCCGGAAAATCTGACTGAACATCGTGGAGGATTTTATCATGAGAAAGATTTCGCGCAGATCATTTTTGAAGGCCGCTACCGTTGCCTGCGCACTCACCGCACTGACCGCCTGCGGAGGCGGCGATGAATCTGCCGCCGTTTCTGTGGCTAAGGACGAAAACGGAGCCTATGTGGACACCCTGACCATCACCCTGGGCCGTTTTGCGGAACCTTCTGCCGCTGCCCTGTTCCCGGAAGGACAGACTTTTGAAGACAACGCCTACACCCGTTACATTGAATCCAAGCTCAACGTGGATCTGGTGGACAGCTTTGAAGCAGGCGGTGACGCTTTCACCAACCAGCTGGCCACCTGCGTCGCATCGGGCGAACTGCCCGACATCATGACCGTCATCAGCTACGACACCTTTGTCGAGATGGTGAACAACGGCCTGACCTATGACATGACCGATGTGTACGAGGAGTACGCCTCTGACTACATCAAGAGCCTCTACGATTCCTACGACGGCCGCTGCCTGAGCATGGCAACCTTTGACGGCCGGCTGATGGGTATTCCCGGTACGAACCCCGACAACAGCGTCCCTGTCCTGTGCTGGATGCGCAAGGACTGGCTGGACAAGCTGGGCATCAACCCCGACCCCGACGGCGACCTGTGCATCACGCTGGATGACATCGCCGCTGTGGCCAAGGCCTTTGTGGACGCCAATGTAGGCGGCGGCAACAGCACCGTGGGCATGGCTTTTTCCGGCAATGATATCGGCGATGCCATGTGCATCGCCAACGCCATGGGCGGCTACATCGACCGATGGATCGAAAACCCCGACGGCACCATGAGCTGGTCCACCCTGGCGCCCGAAGTCAAAGCTGCCTGGGCCAAGATGAACGAGTGGTACGAGGAGGGCATCCTGGATCCCCAGTTCGGCACCCGCACCACCGATGACATCAACGCCATGATGATCAACAACGAGCTGGGCATTGTCTTTGGCGCATGGCATATCCCCGACTGGCGTCTGAGCAGCGTCAAGGCCCTGGTGCCGGAGGCAGAGTACATCGCCTATACGGTGGCCGATGACAATGGCATCGTCCACGCCTACCACGAAAACGCCGCCGAGCGGTTCCTGGTGGTCAGCAAGGACTGCAAGTATCCCCAGGTGGCAGTGGAAATTCTGAACATCCTCTATGACGATCTGGCCCGCGCCACCGCGGAAACCGCGCCGGAGGTCATCGCCTACATCAACGCCGGCGGACACAACGAGGGCCGTCCCTATTACATGGAAGTCCTGCCCGCCAACAATCCCTCCATTTACTACACCGAGCACATGGCTGTCATCAACGGCGAGATGACCCCTGAGGAAACCACCATTGCCGAGAACAGAGGCTCTTCCCAGGCCATTCTGGACTACCTGAAGGATCCCCAGAACGTCACTGAGGAAACCCTGGGCGGTTGGCACTTCTATGAGTCCCGCATCATCGGCCTGGGCGCATCCATCGATGCGCTGGAAAAGAACGGCAACGCCGAATGGATCACCCCCAAGTATCCCCCCACCACCCCCACCAGCGAGCAGAAAAAGGCAACCCTGGACAAGACCGAGCTGGAGGCCTATGTGGCAATCGTGACCGGCGCACAGCCCATCGATTATTTCGATACCTTTGTCAGCGAATGGAAGCGTCTGGGCGGCGACGCAATCGCCCAGGAAGTCCAGGAATACTTTGCACAGTAACAAAGGGGGTGGAAACGGATGAAAAATCAGGTCAAAAAGAGCCACGCAAACCAGGCCTATCAACTGTATTACCACGGCATGATGCTCCCTGGTTTCATCTTCCTGATTCTGTTCAACTTTGTTCCGATGTTCGGCGCCATCATGGCCTTTCAGGACTACAGACCCGCCAAAGGGTTTTTCGGTTCTGACTTTGTGGGCCTCAAACATTTCAAATACCTGTTCGAAATGCCAGACAGCTTTGAGCTGTTCCGCAACACCCTGATCATCGCCCTGGGCAAAATCGTCTTGACCACCATCATGTCCATCGCCTTTGCGATTCTGCTCAATGAGGTCAAGAACAGGACCCTGAAAAAGTCGGTTCAGACGGTGGTTTACCTGCCTCACTTCCTGTCCTGGGTTGTGCTGGCTCTGGTCGTCAAGAATCTGTTCAACCTGGACGGCTCCGTCAACGCAATGCTGGGCACCTCGCTGAACTGGCTGGGCAGCAACTCCCTGTTCCAGCCCCTGCTGATCCTGACCGACACCTGGAAAGAGTTCGGTTATGGCTCCATCGTCTATCTGGCAGCCATCACTTCCATCGACTCGACCCTTTACGAGGCTGCTTCCATCGATGGCGCCACCTGGTGGAAAAAGGTCTGGCATGTCACCCTGCCCGGCATCCGCACCACCATCGTCCTGATGGCCGTCATGAATTTGGGCAACATCCTGAACGCCGGTTTCGACCAGGTCTATAACCTGTACAGCGCATCGGTCTATGCCACCGGTGATATTCTGGACACCTATGTGTACCGCGTCGGCCTGCAGGGCCTGCAGTACAGCTTCGGTACCGCCGTGGGCCTTTTGAAGTCCGTGATCGCCTTTGTTCTGATGATCGGCGCCAACAAGCTGGCTCAGAAGTACACCGACAGCAAAATTTTCTAAGGAGGTCCGTCTGGCAATGAAAGTTGATAAACTCCGCACTGTCATCATCTACATCATTATTATTCTGCTGGGCCTAGTCTGTCTGCTGCCGCTGCTGAACATTGTTGCCATCTCCTTCTCCTCCTCTGCAGCAGTGGAAGGCAACATGGTAGGGCTGATCCCGGTGGGATTCAGCACCGCAGCCTATAAGAAGATCCTGGAGGACTCCCAGTTCTGGCACTCCTTCCTGATCTCGGTGGAGCGGGTTGTGCTGGCCCTGATCATCAACTTTGTGCTGATCGTACTGATGGCTTATCCCCTCTCCAAAACTAACGCACAGTTCCGGGGCCGCAACATCTATGCAAACCTGATGATTTTTGCCATGCTTTTCAACGGCGGCATGATCCCCACCTTCCTGGTTGTCAAATCCTACGGCCTGCTCAATACCGTCTGGGCCCTGGTTTTGCCGGGAGCCGTGCCCATCTTCAATGTCATCCTGGTGATGAACTTCTTTGCTGCTGTTCCCAAAGAGCTTGAGGAAGCCGCCTTCATTGACGGCGCCAACCCGTTCCAGGTTCTGACCAAGATCTTCATCCCCATTTCCAAGCCGGTTCTGGCCACCGTATCCCTGTTCAGCATTGTGGGCAGCTGGAACGACTTCTACAGCGGCCTGATCTACATGTCCAAAGCCGCCTATTATCCCCTGATGACCTATATCCAGAGTCTGCAGATCAACGTGGAAGATCTGATCAAGCAGGGCAATCTGTCTGCCGTGGTGGATTCTGCCTCCCTGGGCAACACCAACCTCAATGCAGCCAAGATCGTTATTGCAGTTATCCCGCTGCTGCTGATCTATCCCCTGCTGCAGCGGTACTTCGTTTCCGGCATTGTGGTGGGCTCGGTTAAGGGCTAAGTTAAGGGCTAATTTATATTCTTTCAGAGCGCTCCGGAGACGGGGCGCTCTATCTGACAAAACAACCATTCAATCGCTTTTATTTGGGAGAACGGTATGATTCAAAAGTATCTCTATGGTGTCCCCTTTGACACCGAATCGGTGGTCGCACCAATCCCTGCAAGCCAAGGCGAACCCCCTGTGGGAACGGTCAAAACCAGCGAGTCCGGCTTCTGCTTTGCCTGCCCCCTGGCGGAGGGCGACCGGGTCTACGGCCTGGGCGAAGCCAACCGCGGCATCAACAAGCGGGGCTTTGTCTACGTCAGCGACAATGTGGACGACGGCCTCCACACCGAAAACAAGCAGCGAATGTACGCCGCCCACAACTTCATCGTGATATCGGGCCAGCAGAATCTGGGGCTGTTCTTCGACTATCCCGCCCGGATTCGGTTTGACATCGGCTTCACCCGCAGGGATTGGCTGGAAGTCACCTGTGAGCGGGCCGACCTGGCCCTTTACGTCATCACCGGCGACAGCGCCTGCGATGTGGTCAAGCAGTTCCGGGCCATCATCGGCCGCAGCTACATCCCGCCCAAATTTGCCTTTGGCTTTGGCCAGAGCCGCTACGGCTACAAGACCCAGGCCGACTTTGAAGAGGTGGTTGCCAAACACCGCCAGGCCCACATTCCCCTGGACATGGTGTACATGGACATCGACTACATGGACCACTACAAGGACTTCACCGTCAACCCGGAGAATTTCCCCGATTTTTCCGGCTTTGTATCCAAGATGAAAGAGCAGGGCGTCCGGCTGGTGCCCATCGTCGACGCCGGCGTCAAGGAGGAAGCAGGCTATTCGCTCTGCGACGAGGGCAAGGAAAAGGGCTACTTCTGCAAGCGGGCCGACGGAACCGATTTTGAGGGAACCGTCTGGCCGGGGTGGAGCCACTTCCCCGACGTGCTGAACCCCGAGGCGCGGGCCTGGTTCGGCAGCCAGTACAAGGCTCTGACCGACTGCGGCATCGAGGGCTTCTGGAACGACATGAACGAGCCCGCCATCTTCTACTCCCGGGAGGGGCTGGCCGAGCGGCTGGATCATCCGCCGGTTCCCCATGAAGACGGCACCATCGATCATTTTGGCCAGGCCATCGGCTGGCTCAATCTGTCCAATGCGCCGGAAGACTACGCCCGCTTTTATCACAAGGTGGACGGCAAAATGGTCCGCCACGACCAGGTCCACAACCTCTACGGCTACAACATGACCCGGGCCGCCTCGGAGGGGCTGGCCAGCATTGCCCCGGGCAAACGGTTTCTGCTGTTCTCCCGGTCTTCCTGCATCGGGATGCACCGGTACGGCGGCGTCTGGACCGGCGACAACCACTCCTGGTGGAGCCACCTGCTGCTGAACCTCAAGATGCTGCCCTCCCTCAATATGTGCGGTTTCCTGTATGTGGGAGCCGACCTGGGTGGCTTCAACGCCGACACCAGCCGGGATCTGCTGCTGCGGTGGCTGGCGCTGGGGGTGTTCACCCCCCTGATGCGCAACCACTCGGGCTGCGACACCCGCCGGCAGGAGTTCTACCAGTTTGAGGGCCCAGAGGACTTCCGTAGCGTCATTGAGACCCGCTACCGGCTGATCCCCTACCTCTACAGCGAATACATGAAGGCAGCGCTGAACGGCGATATGCTGTTCAAGCCCCTGGCCTTCGTCTACCCCGAAGACGAGATCGCCCTTCAGACCGAGGACCAGCTGATGCTGGGCAATGAGGTGATGATTGCCCCGGTCTACACCCAGAACGCCACCGGACGGATGGTGTATCTGCCCGAGGAGATGCTGTTTGTCAAGTTCGGCCCCGATGGCCGCATCACACAGGAAGTCCTCCCCGCCGGCACCCACTTTGTGAAGGTGGCCCTCAACGAGGTGCCCCTGTTCATCCGCAAAGGCGCCTGCATCCCGGTGGCGGCCCCTGCCCAGACGGTGGCCGGCATCGACCCCGCCACCATCCGGATGATCGGCTGGCCCGGAGCCAGCTATGACCGCTACGACGACGACGGGGTCACAATCCCCGCAGAAGAATAAGGAGGCATTGCCATGGACCGCAAATGGTGGAAAGAAAGCATCGTATACCAAATCTACCCCAGCAGCTTCCAGGACTCGGACGGGGACGGCATCGGGGACCTGAACGGCATCCGTTCCCGGCTGGATTACCTGAAGGATCTGGGGGTCAATGTGCTGTGGCTGTGCCCCGTCATGGACTCCCCCATGGATGACAACGGCTACGACATCTCCAACTACCAGGCCATCAACCCCCGGTTTGGCACCATGGAGGACTTCGACGCCCTGCTGGCCGAGGCCCATCAGCGGGGCATCCGCATTGTGATGGACCTGGTGGTCAACCACAGCTCGGACGAGCACCCCTGGTTCATCGAGAGCCGCAAGTCGGTGGATAACCCCTACCGAGACTACTATATCTGGAAGCCGGGCAAAGACGGCCACGAGCCCAACAACTGGGGCGCCAGCTTCGGCGGCTCGGCCTGGAAATACGACCCCCAGACCGATATGTATTACCTGCACCTGTTCTCCCCCAAGCAGCCCGACCTGAACTGGGAGAACCCCAAAGTCCGGGACGAAGTGTTCAACATGATGACCTGGTGGTTTGACAAGGGCATCGACGGGTTCCGGATGGACGTCATCAGTATGATTTCCAAGGACCAGCGCTTTCCGGATGGCGAGAAACACGGACTGTATGGCAATGGCGGTCCCTACTATGTCAATGGGCCCCGCATCCATGAATTTTTGCAGGAGATGAACCGGCGGGTCCTCTCGAAATACGACATTATGACGGTGGGCGAGACCCCCGGTGCCACGGTGGAAAACGCCCCCCAGTATGCGGGGCTGGACGGCAAGGAGCTGAACATGGTCTTCCAATTTGATCACGTCGGCATTGGGGACGGACCCCTGGGCAAGTGGACCACCCAGCGCTACGATTTTATGCAGCTCAAGAAAATTCTCAGTCACTGGCAGACCGGCCTGGACGGCAAAGCCTGGAATAGCCTGTTCTGGGACAACCACGATCAGCCCCGGGCTGCATCCCGCTGGGGCGATGACTCGCCCCTCTCCGCCAAGATGCTGGCCACCTGCCTGCTGAGCCTGCAGGGTACTCCCTACATCTATGAGGGCGATGAACTGGGGATGACCAACGCCTATTTCAAAGATCTCAGCCAGTACCGGGATATCGAAAGTCTCAACGCCTTCAAGGAGCTGACCGGCGCAGGCTTGATTTCTGCAGACGAAATGATGGAGTGCCTGGCCCTCCGCAGCCGGGACAACGCCCGCACCCCGGTCCAGTGGGACGACTCCCCGAACGCCGGTTTTACCACCGGTACCCCCTGGATTGAGGTCAACCCCAACTATACCGCCATCAACGCCGCCGCCGAGGAAAAAGACCCGGACTCGGTGCTCAACTACTACAAGCAGATGATCACCCTGCGCAAGAGCCATTTGGGGCTGATTTACGGCTCCTTCCAGCATCTGGCCGAGGAGAACCCCCAGGTTTTTGCCTACCGGCGTACCCTGGCCGAGACCGGCGAGAACTACCTGATCGCTTGCAACTTCTCAGACCAGGACGCGGCCTTCACAATTCCCGCTGATTTTGCGAGAGCCCGGCGCCTGATCGGCAATTATCCTGACACCGCTCCCACCGGCGCTGTGACCCTGCGCCCCTATGAGGCCTTTGTGCTCCAGAAGTAAACCAGGTGATACCCTATGAATGACTTTTTCGACCTGGATGCCCCTCTGTTCCGTTTCTTAACCCGGGTTGCGGATATGGTGATTCTCAGCCTGCTGTGGCTCATAGGAAGCCTGCCGCTGTTTACCTTGGGCATTTCCAGCACAGCCCTCTATTATGCAGTGAACAAGTCCCTAATTGAGGACCGGGGAACGGTCAGCGAGGAATTTTTCCGGGCCTACCGCCGGAGCTTCCGACAGGCAACTTTGAGCTTTCTTGCTCTGGCAGTGCCGGAGAGCATTCTGCTGGCTGACTGCTTTATGACCCATTACCTCAAGGGGCAACAGGCAGCGACGGGTAATCTCTGGATCATTTTTACGGTGCTGAGTACCTGTGGGCTGGCCTGGATGATCTACAACGCAGCCTATGCGGCAAGATTCGACGACCCGGTCAAAAAGACGGTGTTGCAGTCCGGTGCCATGGCATTGCTCCATTTTGACAAAAGTCTGCTGCTTTTGGTGGTGCTGGCTGCGTTCGGCCTGCTGACAGCATTCTGCCCGCCGCTGATCCTTCTGGCACCTGCCGGATATGCGCTGTTTGCCCGGTGGGTCCTTGAGAAAAAGGTGTTCTATCAATATCTTCCCGATCTAGACGATGGCATAGACAAGGAGAATAAAGACTGTTCCCATCAGGATTGACCTTTCCTCCAATTTGACCATTCTTTTCTAGAAACCATCGAAAGAATCTGTCTGGGCTTGGGAATCACCTTAAAAGACTTCTTTGATTCCTCATACTTGTAGTAAAAAGCCGCTCACCATGCTGGAAACCTGCACGGTGAGCGGCTTTCATACTGCTTCTATTTTATCCTTGGGCCATCTCCAGATAAATGTTAAGCTGCATCTGTCTGGCAATCCTATTCGTGATCCTTGGAATCGGCATCAACCTTTGACAGTGCATTTCTCACATCCCTATTTACTTCTTCCAAAGCCTGTCTGATGGGTTTGTTATGGCTCCCCATCGCCGCAGCAGTCCACAGGCGGTTTTGAAAGATAAATCTCCTTCATTTTCATTTTCTGCTTAACGGCAGCAATAAAAAAGACCCCCGCAGCGTATGATTTGACGCCGCGGGGTTTCTCAATTGTTCGGTTTGTATTGCAGCACCTTCTGGGAGAACGTCCGATCGAAGAACTGGATGAAGGGCCCAAGGCAGAACGCACAGATCAAGGTGCCAAGGCCCACAAGGCCACCCAGCAGCCAGCACAGCAGGGCGCTGAGCGCATCGGTGAAGATGCGGCACCCGAAGTACGGGCAGGGTGTGTAGTCCCGCAGACCGAGGGAAAGGTAATCGTATGGCGCGATGCCGAGGTCGGCGGTCTGGTAGAGCGAAGCGCCCAGCGCCGTGACCAGCACCGCCGCGATGACCCACGCCAACTGCACCGCCAGCGACGGCGCGTCGCCGAAGTGGGCGTGAATGGGGTCATAGAACGCCGTGACGATGTACCCGATGCAGATGCCGTTGACGAAGGTGCCAAGGCCGATGTACTTGCGCCCGAACCAGAATTCCAGCAGGAAAAACAGGATGTTCGTGCACAGGTTCTGGGTGCCCAGCGAGATGCCGAGCAGCTCCGCCAGCCGCATGTTCAGGGCGCTGATGGAGTCGTTGCCGAGGTGGGACTGCTTGAAAAGCGCAATGCCAAGGGCGATGATGACGATGCCCGCCACCATGCCCACCACCCGCCGGGCAGTCGGTTTGCGCAATGCGGTGCCGTTCATAGGGGATTCTCCTTTAGCGTTTCTTTTCCCCTATTATACGCCTACTTTGGACGGGAGACAAACTATTTATGGAAAGATACAACGATATACGGGGGATCCGCCTTACCCCTTTAATCTCACCTCAATCCGTTCTTTCTCCAGCCCCTCCCCGATCACGATGAGCACTTCCTGCCCCTTGGGGATAGCGTTTGCTGTCAGGCCGTCGGCGGTGGCGGACATCCCGAAATGGGATTTTGGCTTCTTCACCATCAACATGATTGGCTATCAGGCGCAGGTCATTCCCGCCATGCTGGCCGCGTTCACGCTGGTCTATCTAGAAAAATTCTTCCGCAAGATCTGCCCGCCGGTCATCTCGATGATCGTTGTGCCCTTCTGCTCGCTGGTGCTGTCCGTCATCATCGCCCACACTGTCCTTGGCCCCATCGGCTGGAAGATCGGCACCTTCATTTCTGACATCGTCTACGCCGGCATTTCCGGCTCCTTCCGCGTGGTCTTTGGCGCAATCTTCGGTTTTGTTTATGCCCCGCTGGTCATCACCGGCCTGCATCACATGTCCAACGCCATCGATATGCAGCTGATCGCCGACTTCGGCGGTACGATGCTGTGGCCCATGATCGCGCTGTCCAACATTGCACAGGGCTCCGCCGTCCTCGGTATGATCTATCTGCAGCGCAAGAATGCTGCCGCACAGGAAGTCAACGTTCCCTCCTGCATCTCCTGCTACCTCGGCGTTACCGAGCCTGCCATGTTCGGTGTCAACCTGAAATTCCACTTCCCGTTTATCTGCGGCATGATTGGATCTGCCATCGCAGCGGTCGTCTGTGTGGCAACTTCCACCACGGCCAACGCCATCGCTGTCGGCGGCATCCCTGGTATTTTGTCGATCCAGCCCGCCTATATGCTCAGCTTTGCGCTGTGCATGGCCATTGCCATCGTCGTCCCCTTTGTGCTGACCGTCATCGTCGGCAAGAAAAAAGGCGTTGCCTGATTTTGTGAGGTGTGTACCATGAATGATTTTAAAGATAAAGTTGTCTACCAAATTTACCCGAAATCCTTCATGGACTCGAACGGTGACGGCTTCGGCGATTTGAAGGGCGTCACCGCGAAACTGGACTACCTCGCCGACCTGGGCGTTGACTATCTCTGGCTGACGCCGTTCTTCCCCTCGCCCCAGCGCGACAACGGCTATGATGTGGCCGACTACCGTGCCGTTGACCCGCGCTACGGCACGATGGAGGATCTGGAGGAGCTTATCCGCGAGGCGGACAGGCGCGGCATCGGCCTGATGCTGGACATGGTGTTCAACCACACCTCCACCGAGCATGAGTGGTTCAAAAAAGCACTGGCGGGCGACAAAAAGTACCAGGACTATTACATCTTCAAGGACGGCACGCCCGACTGCTACCCGACGAACTGGGTGTCGAAATTCGGCGGCCCTGCATGGGAATATGTACCATGGCTCGGCAAGTGGTATCTGCACCTGTACGATGTTATGCAAGCCGACCTGAACTGGGAGAACCCCGCCGTGCGGGAGGAAATGGCCGACATCCTGCGCTTCTGGAAGGCGAAAGGCATCAAGGGTTTCCGTTTTGACGTCATCAATGTCATCTCCAAGCCGGAATTTTATGAGGACGACTACGAGGGCGACGGCCGCCGCTTCTACACCGATGGCCGCAACGTCCACAAGTACCTGAAGGAGCTGGTCGCCGCGGGCGGCATCGACGGCATGATCACGGTGGGGGAGATGTCCTCCACCACGCTGGAAAACTGCATCGGCTACACCGCTGAGGGCAACCACGAGCTGACGATGTGCTTCAATTTCCACCACCTGAAGGTCGACTACAAGGACGGGCAAAAGTGGGAATTGAGGGAGCCTGATTACCTCGCCATGAAGAAACTGTTCCAGACCTGGCAGGAGGGGATGCAGGCCCACGGCGGCTGGAATGCGCTGTTCTGGTGCAACCACGACCAGCCCCGTGTGGTCAGCCGCTTTGGCAGCGACACGACCTACTGGAAGGAAAGCGCCGAGATGCTGGCGGTGGCCATCCACTTTATGCGCGGCACACCGTACATTTATCAGGGTGAGGAGCTGGGCATGACGAACCCGCACTTCACGAAAATCGAGCAGTGCCGCGACGTCGAGAGCCTCAACTACTACAGGATCCTGCGAGAGCAGGACAAGACCGAGGCCGAGACGCTGGACATTATCGCCCAGCGCAGCCGCGACGACAGCCGCACCCCGATGCAGTGGGACGCGAGCGAGAACGCCGGGTTTACCACCGGTACGCCGTGGATCGGCATTGCCGACAACTACAAGGCCATCAACGCTACTGCCCAAATGGACGCCCCGGATTCCATCCGCAGCTTTTACAAAACGCTGGTGGCCCTGCGCAAGAAAATGCCGGTCATCAGTGCGGGAAAAATCGAGTTCTTGTACCCCGACAACGCGGATTTGTTAGCCTATCGCCGGTACGACGGCGAGACGGAGCTGCTGGTTCTCTGCAACCTGCGGGAGCGGGAAATTGCCAAGCCCCTGCCCGTAGGCTGGACCGATGCCGAGAAACTGCTGGGTAACTACCCCGACACCGCCGACACGCTGCGCCCCTATGAGTGCGTAGTGCTGAAAAAGTGAAGGCTGCCGTATTATCTTTTCGCTATTGGGAGTTGATCGTATCCTTTGCGATCGTAACCTCATAGTGAGCAAGACAAAAGCACTTTCCCTTATTTGCAATGCAAATATAAGGGAAAGTGCTTTTTTGTAAGGGCAAAATTCCGCGTTTATGGGGCTTCATTAGCTGGGAACCTGATTTTATTAGCTGAAACCGAAAATTCTGCTAATGGAATTCGCTGGCTGATTTTGGTGATCGGTTCAAAATGAAAAATGCGAAGATCGTCTTTTCCATGGGAAAAATGACCTTCGCATTTCGTAACAGGATGTCCCTACCCGGATTCGAACCGGGGGCGTTTCGCTTAGGAGTAGACCGTGCATCTGTAAACCCATTACAAAATAGGGTAATATATTCTACGCTATATCAACGAATTTTTTTGTTGTGATGTCAACGTATGTAAATGGATTCGAACCTTTTTTATTCCGTGTAAACAGATGTTTATTAGCTGGAAATTAGCTGAGCTAATGAAAAGTGGCCGCTCTATTGTACAACGCTCACCTTTCATTAGCTGGGAGGTGTGCGGTTGACCCTACACCTATGGTTCAATCAAAACAACTTTTTCTTCTGTGCCAGCAGCACGGTCAGCACACGCTCTTTCAGCAGATAACGGAACTGCTTTGGATAGTAGTCGAGGTAGGCATCCAGAAGCGGCTCAATGTCACTTCTTGCAAAATCAACCTCCAACTGCTTTCCGTAAAGGCTTTGTGCTGTATGGACTGTCCGGGTAAAAGAGGACTTGAATGGTAAGCACTGTGCTTTAGAAAGGAACGCCCGTGTTTCAATATCAGGGCGATACAGATTGAAATCCAGCAGGAACGAAGCCCCACAATCAAAAATGGGGCAGGGCTTACAGCCGAAATCTGTGTGTAAAAGGGCAATGTTGTTCAAATGCCGGTCTTGATTCAGAAACAGGGCATCCAGTTCCAGCAGCGTGGTGAAGTATGAACCAAAACCGGAAAAGCCGGTAGCAGCTTCCACGGAATCGACCAGAAAAACAATACGGTCTTTTAGACTGTTGCGATCATTGAACTCCTGAATATACCCACGACCAAGGCTGTTCCGCAAAATAGTGTTGGCGGTGATCAGGCTTTCGTTGCCTGCCTTGAAGTTCTCACTTACCGAAAGCACCTGCGGCAGGCCATGCACGTTGGCGGTATCGACCCAATAATGAGCAACCGAAATCCCCGGAAGAGCGGCTGCATTGGTGAAACGGCGCAGCACTTCGCTGGCCATTGCTTCCGCAAGGGCTTCAAAATGACCAGTGTCCACCTTATACCAGAGATTCTTCTCTACATCGAACCACTTCTCCTGATTGCCCAGCGAAGTGCTGGTCACAACGCGGTCATTGGTATGTAAAATCAAATGATCTTGAGCCATTTGTGATCCTCCGCCATCCGTCCCTGCGTCTTTTCCACCAGCTGCACCGGGTCATATTCCGGTACGCCAACTGCATCAAGGTAGTAGCCAAGGCCGCAGCGAGTTTTCGGAATGCAGCGGCTTGCCAGAAATTCCAGAAAATCGTCCCAAGTGGGTTCCGTGTTGACCCCAAAGGCAGTGTCCAGAATGGAATCCACCTTGTTTTCCACACGAACCTGCTTTGTGGTGAAATCTGCGTCAATGATACTGCAAAGGGTATCTTTGTCGTAATACTGGTATTCCCGCAGCGTATGCGCCTGTTTCATGCTGACCACTCCTTTCTGTAAAAGTGTATCATGTCAGGAGCCGATGTGCAAGACGCGAAAAATGTAAAACAGCGGCAGTTTTCCAAATCGGAAAGCTATCGCTGTTTATGTATAGAGGATTATAAGTTCTTTGCAAGATTTTTGATGAGTTCGGCCATAGAGGGGTTAGCCAGCAATTTGGTAAGTGCTGCTGCCGCGTCGGCATCGACCGCACTGTTTTCAGGGATGGACTGCGCTGTTTGATGGGGTATTTCAGGCTCTGTGTCATGATGCTGGTACCGTCCATCGTGACGGTCAGAACTTCTTTCATTGGTAAACCCTCCTTTGATGGATTCGGGAAGTTCAGCCCGAAAACAAAAAAGCGTGTTCCTCTTTCTGTTCCGAGAGAACAGCGAGTGAACGCGCTATGTATGGAGAAAAGTGTTTTACACGGTTTTGGGCAGGAATGTGGAAAATAGATTTACACAAATTACCGTGTATTTACATGGATTTACAGAAAAGCGACTACCAATTTTAGCAGAGAGCCGGAAATAGAGTCCCAAAGGTGTTTTAGGGGCTTCATTAGCTGGAAGCCTGATTTTATTAGCTGGAACCGAAAATTCTGCGAATGGCATTCACCGGCTGATTTTGGTGATCGGTTCAAAATGAAAAATGCGAAGATCGTCTTTTCCATGGGAAAAATGACCTTCGCATTTCGTAACAGGATGTCCCTACCCGGATTCGAACCGGGGGCGTTTCGCTTAGGAGTAG